>NZ_PQLN01000013.1:0-67886 GCF_002919855.1 Aeromonas sp. ASNIH8
CAGAAGGAGGCAATATCAATATGATGCACGGCGACAGCAGGGTGATGGTGGTGGTGTGTTTGGAGACAGCCAGTTTACCAGCACCCTGTCTGTCAACTTCCACTTCCCCAAGATCCCGCGAAGAACCTAAAAAAATGGGGCCTGCGGGCCCCATCTTCATGGTTGGAGTTCAGGTTTGGCCGTGGGAATTCTGGCCCGGGCAGGACAGCGCCCCGATGGGGGTGGCTGTTGTGTGGATTGCTGAGTTGTTTTGTAGTTTTATTACGTTGCCAGTTTCAACATCCGGACAGGCGATATCAGGCGCCATAACGGAAGTAGTAATTGCGGGTTGCAGGCGCATAAGTGTCTTTCTCTTCAGCACCTTTCTTGCTGGTTGCACCCTTCAGGTGGAACAGCACTGCCAGATTCTCGAACATATGATGACCTCGTTTCTCTGTGGTTCATGGGTTGTGTGACCTTGGTCACGTTCTGATCCTAGGGGCATATGTGAGCTGGATCAACTTTTTGTGTTGTAAATTTACATAAATCATGGAAAGGGTTTTCAAATGCAGACCTGTTCATGGATACGATTTCAAGCCAGGGCCACGTATGGAATCGGGGATGTGAGAGAGGTGGCCGAGGAGGAAGTACAAAAAAGATGCCCCGCACTGGGCGGGGCATCGATATGGTCGTGAGCTGGCTTACTTGGCCGGGATATGTTCCAGCACGTGAACCAGCAGTTGCCAGAAACGCTCGACCGCCGGGATGTGTACCTTCTCCCCCGGTGCGTGGGCGCCACGGATGGTCGGGCCGAAGGAGACCATGTCCCAGTCCGGGTAGGCGCTCTTGAACAGACCGCACTCGAGGCCTGCGTGGATCACCATGACGTTCGGCATCTCGCCAAACAGGGTCTGGTAGCTGCTTCGCACCAGCGCCATGACCGGTGAGTCAACGTTCGGGGCCCAACCCGGGTAGGCGCCGGTGAACTCGCAGCTGGCGCCGGCCAGGGTGAACAGGGAGCGGGTCATCTGCTCGATGTTCTCGCGACCGGAATCGATGAGGGAGCGGATCAGGCACTGCACATAGACTTCCCCCTCGAGTGTCTTGATGACACCCAGGTTGGTGGAGGTCTCGGTCACGCCCGGGATGGCGTCGCTCATGCGCATCACCCCGTTCGGGCAGGCCATCAGGGCATCCAGCAGGCGGCTTTGCAGGGACTCGCTCATGAGCTGGGCCGGTTTCTCCCGGGCGGTGAGCAGCACGGTGAGGTTGGCCTCGGTGGCGGCCAGCTCGCTCTGATAGATGCCGGCGTAGCGGTCCACCAGGGCCTTGAAGTCAGCCACGCTGGCGGCGGGCACCAGCAGGCTGGCACGGGCCTCGCGGGGGATGGCGTTGCGCAAGGTGCCGCCGCTGAGATCGCCAAGGCGCACCCCCAGCGGTTCGGCGGCCTTGAGCAGACGGACCAGCAGCTTGTTGGCGTTGCCGCGGCCGCGATGGATGTCGACCCCGGAGTGGCCGCCGCGCAGGCCCTTGACCTGCAGCTCGAAACCTTCACCCTCGGTGGCAGCAACCAGCTCCAGGGGGAAGCGGATATTGGCATCCACCCCGCCGGCGCAGCCCATGTAGACCTCGCCATCCTCTTCGGAGTCGGTGTTGAGCAGGATCTCGCCCTCAAGCCAGCCCGCTTCCAGACCGAAGGCGCCGGTCATGCCGGTCTCTTCGTCGGTGGTCAGCAGCACTTCCAGCGGACCGTGCTTGATGGTCTTGTCGGCCAGCACGGCCAGGCAACCCGCCATGCCCATGCCGTTGTCGGCACCCAGGGTGGTACCGCGGGCAGTGACCCATTCACCATCGATGTAGGCATCGATGGGATCGGTGGTGAAGTCGTGCTGGGTGTCGGCGTTGGCCTGGGGCACCATGTCGATGTGGGCTTGCAGCACCACGGCCTTGCGGTTTTCCATCCCCGGCGTGGCCGGTTTCTTGATGATGATGTTGCCGACGGCGTCTTGCTTGACCGCCAGGCCTTCTCCCTGGGCCCATGCCACGATCCAGGCGCTCAGTTGGGCTTCGTGCTTGGAGGGGTGGGGGATGGAGCAGATCTGCTCGAAGAATTGCCAAATCAACTTGGGAGACAGAGAACTGAGCTGTGCCACGTCGGGACTCCTTACCAGCATGGAAAATGTCGGGCCCCACTCTGCGGGCCGGGGAAGAGGATAACGATAATACAGTCAATCACGCAAAAATGTGAGCGATCAGCGCAAATGACGCTCTGCTTGTGCTGGGAAAGGGAGCATGGATGGCGAACTTCACTACCTGCCTTATTTGTGTCAGCAGAACATCAGTTTTGTGATGTTGGTCACAAAAATATTGTCTTTTGGGCGCCGGGTGGTAAATTAGCCGCCGTGGCCAGCCCACTTGTCAGGATGACAATCAATGCCTCCAGGGAACCGAAGCAAAGCAAGTGCGCCTCCATGGAACCGAGTGTCAGTTCAAGGATGTGAACCCGCATTAAGGTACGTAACTTGTTAAGCAATCAGGAGTTTATGATGTCAGGCAGCAATTCAACCTATTGGTTTGCCCAATCTCTCTATACCCAGGGTTTCAACTACCCGAATCCCTACGCCACCCGCCGTTAAGGCTCGCAGGCGTCACAGGTAACAGCAGCAGGTGTGTGAGGAACCTCTCCTCCCCCTGCTATTTTTTTGCCCGAATGTCATGGAATGTGTGTCAAACGGCTAACCTGTAGGTGTCGCCGAAGCCCTCCCAAAAGGGCGACAGAGCGGAAGATGGCGGACATTTCCTGTTTTTCGCATACGTTTGCCGCTCAATTTATCCATAAAGAGTGCTATCATACCGGCCCAACAGCAGGCCCGAGCTCGGGAGTCCACCCGACATGGCCGCCAGCTACACCCCATCCCTGTTCGCATTGCATCCGTTTTTGCCGCCGAGGCGTCAGCCCCGAGGCCGAAAAAGTGCAAGCAAAATTCGGGAAACGGGGTGCCAGAATTGACCTGAACCCGTCTCTTTGTCGGGTTTCGCCTCATAAGTGATTGCTTTATAACTCGTTGAGATCGATAGCATGCCAAAAAAGTTCTATGTATCGTGGGATAACCTGCAACGCGAAGCGCGCCGTCTGGCCCGTCGTCAACTGCCTGTCAGCCAGTGGAAAGGGATCATCGCCGTCAGCCGCGGTGGTCTGGTGCCTGCGGCCCTGATGGCCCGCGAACTTGGCATTCGCAATGTCGAAACCCTCTGCATCTCCAGCTATGACCACGACAACCAGCGCGAGCTGGTGGTGGTGAAGGCTGCCACCACCGCAGGTGACGGCGAAGGCTGGCTGGTGGTGGACGATCTGGTGGACACCGGCGGCACCGCCAAGGCGATCCGCGAGCTCTACCCCAGAGCCAAGTTCATCACCATCTTCGCCAAGCCCATGGGCGAACCCCTGGTGGATGACTTCGAAGTCGCCATTCCGCAGGACACCTGGATTGAACAGCCCTGGGACATGGCACTGGAGTTCGCCAAGCCGATCTGCGACGAAGCGTAATCGCCGCACCGGTCGCGACCAGTGACTCCCCGGCATTCGGGAGCGGACTGATCCATCGTGATGCAAGGTTGACCACATTGAGCCCCTTTTGGAGCTCAATGCGTTTCTGGTGTGGCTGCTCGATGTGAAAAGTGGTTAAGATGGGACATTGTTTGAGACAGAAGAGCCACCATTTTGGAACCAAACGACGATACCAATCTGACGGAAAAGCTGTTTACCCGGGTCAAAAAGGTATTGGAAACTTCCGAAGTCTCCAACTCGAGCCCCGTCGACGAGCAAGACAGCGCACTGTCTGACAGCTTCATCGATGGCGCCCTGTCGCCCCGCTGGTATCGCCTGCTGCGCAGACCGACCTGGGCCTGGCAGGGGGCCGATCCCGTCGAGGTGGAGCAGACCCTGGCGCACATCGCCATGGGGCAGGGGGAGCGCAGTCACGAACGCTATCTGGACACCATCAAGGGCTATGTGCCCGGCAACTGGGTCTATGAGTGGAGCCAGCTTGCCGGCCGTTATTTCAATACGGGGCGGACGCTGCTGGGGGAAGGGGATCGCGCCGCGGCGCTGAAGAGCCTGCTCAAGGCAGTGCGCTACTACTCCATCGCAAGCTACCCCCACCTCAAGCACGACGAGCTGGCGGATCAGGCCCAGTTGCTCGGCAACATGGCCTATCGCGAGGCCGGACGCCTGTTCAAGGTGCCCCTCAAGGAGTTGCAGGTCCCGTTTCGGGGCAAGACCATCCAGGGCTACCTGCATCTGCCCACCACCGAGAAACCTGTGCCCCTGGTCATCGTCAGCGGTGGCATCGATTCGCTTCAGGTGGACTTCCTCAACTTCTATTTCAAGTGTCTCGAGCCCCACGGCATCGGGATGCTCTCCCTGGACATGCCGGGCACCGGCTATGCCGAGCACTGGCCCCTGGTGCAGGACACCAGCCGCCTGCACCAGGCGGTGCTCAACTACCTCTCGGAGGTGGCCTGGGTCGATCACCAGCGCATCGCCATGGTGGGGTTCCGCCTCGCCGGCAACGTGGCGGCCCGCCTCGCCTTCGTCGAGCCATTCAAGCTTCGGACCGTGGTCTGCATCGGTGCCGGCATCAACCAGGTGTTCACCAATCAGGAGATGTTCGCCCGCTGCCCGCGCATGATGCGCGACGGGCTGGCGAACCGGCTGGGGGCGGACGCGGCCCAGTGGGATCTGCTGCGCACCAAGTGCCAGGTCTTCTCCCTCAAGACCCAGGGATTGCTGGGGAGTCGCACTTCCGTGCCGATATTGAGTATCGGGCACAAGAAAGATTTTATTTGTCCCGAGCAGGATGTCCGGGCATTGGCCGCTGCGAGTCGCAGCGGCAAGGCGGTGGTGTTTGACAAGCAGCCACTGCTCGAGGTCTATGACGAGGCACTGAAAGAGACGGTAGACTGGCTCAAAAAGCACTTATGTACATGATATAAAACTAAAAATGTAACATCACCATGTGATGGTATGGCTTGTTCAACAGGGAGGTTAGCATGTCAGAAAGAGTGACTTACAAGCGATTGCTGCGGCAGTTCGCGGCCATTGGCCCCTATTTGCGTGAAGACCTGTGCGAGGAGGGCCGCTACCGCTTTGACTGTCTGTCCGTCTGTGTCAGCGCCAAGCCTGCTCCGGACAAGCGGGAGTTCTGGGGCTGGTGGCTGGTGCTGGAGCAGGCGGATCACAGCTTCAGCTACCACTATCAGACGGGGTTCTACAACGCGGACGGGGAGTGGATCGACAAGGCGCTGCCCAAGAAGCATCAGGCGGAAGTGGAACGCACCCTGCAACATTTCTACAAGCTCATCAGCGGCAAGTTGACCCAGCTGGAGTGCACCCTCTCCCCCGCGAAGCAGGT
Source organism: Aeromonas sp. ASNIH8 (assembly GCF_002919855.1). Taxonomy (NCBI): domain Bacteria; kingdom Pseudomonadati; phylum Pseudomonadota; class Gammaproteobacteria; order Aeromonadales; family Aeromonadaceae; genus Aeromonas; species Aeromonas sp. ASNIH8. The sequence continues at coordinate 5,394 of NZ_PQLN01000013.1, forward strand.
GACCGCCGAACTGAGCGTGACGGCAGCCTGATCCCCAAGCCCCGCATCTTCCCGGTGCGGGGTACCCCGATGCTTTGTCACCGAGCCCGCAACTGCCTGGCGAGGCTTAATTGCCTTGCAGGGCAGGGGGGCCGTGGGTATAAAGGGATTCCTTACTTTTCTAACCCTTCGTTCCCATGGAAAACAGAACCATAGTCGTCAAACTGGGCACCAGCGTGCTCACCGGGGGATCTGCCCGCCTCAACCGTGCCCACATGGTCGAGCTGGTCAGACAATGTGCCGCCTTGCATCGACACGGGCACCGTGTCGTGCTGGTCACGTCGGGGGCCATCGCCGCCGGTCGCGAGCATCTGGGCCACCCTCCGCTGGCGCCTACCCTGCCGAACAAACAGATGCTGGCGGCGGTGGGTCAGACCCAGCTCATCCGGGTATGGCAGGACCTGTTCAACCTCTACGGGCTGCACATCGGCCAGATGCTGCTGACCCGCGCCGACCTGGAAGACAGGGAGCGCTACCTCAATGCCCGCGACACCCTGCGCACTCTGCTCGATCACCGCATCATCCCCGTCATCAACGAGAACGACGCCGTGGCCACCGCCGAGATCAAGGTGGGGGACAACGACAACCTCTCTGCCCGTGCCGCCATCCTGGCGGATGCGGACTTGCTGGTCCTGCTCACGGATCAGAAGGGGCTCTTCACCGCCGACCCGCGCACCAACCCGGATGCCCAGCTCATCGAAGAGGTGCAGACCATAGATGACACCCTGCGCTCCCTTGCCGGTGACAGCGTGAGCGGCCTTGGCACCGGTGGCATGGCCACCAAGTTGCAGGCCGCCGACGTGGCACGCCGCGCCGGGGTGGACGTGGTGATTGCCACTGGCCAGATCCCGGAAGTGATCGGCCGCCTCGCCGCCGGGGAGCGGGTGGGGACCCTGTTCCCGGCCCTGGCATCCCCCCTGGAAGGGCGCAAGAGCTGGATCCTGGCAGGGCCCCCTCCTCACGGCGAAGTGCAGGTGGATCAGGGGGCCGTGGCCGCCATGCAGGAGAAGGGCTCCAGCCTGCTGCCCAAGGGCATCGTCGCGGTGAAGGGAGATTTCGTGCGTGGCGACGTGGTGCGTATCCTGGATCCCAAGGGGAGCGAGCTGGCTCGCGGTATCTGCCGTTACGACCATCTGGAGCTGGATCGGCTGCGCGGTGTCCACTCGGATCAGATTGAACAGGTATTGGGTTACGGCTATGGGGCCGTGGCCATCCACCGTGATGACATGGTGCTGCTCTGAACAGGGCGGCACCGCATGAACAAAAGGGAACTGTGATGAGTCTGGAGAAAATGGGGCAGGCGGCCCGTGAAGCCGCCTATCAACTGGCCACCGTCAGCACGGCACAGAAGAACCGGGCGCTGGCGGCCATCGCCGATGAACTGGAAGCACGCAGTGCCCAGATCCTGGCGGCCAACGAGAAAGACATTGCCGCCGGGCGCGAGGCGGGGCTCACGGAAGCCATGCTGGATCGCCTGCTGCTCAACCCGGCGCGCCTTGCCGGCATAGTGGCGGATGTGCGCAAGGTGATCACCCTGGACGATCCTGTCGGGGCCGAAATCGACAGCCGGGTTCTGGAGAATGGCCTGCGCCTCTCCCGTCGCCGGGTGCCCATCGGGGTCATCGGCGTCATCTACGAGGCGCGCCCCAATGTCACCATCGACATCGCCAGCCTCTGCCTCAAGACCGGCAACGCCAGCATTCTGCGCGGTGGTCGCGAGACCTTCCACTCCAACCTGGAGTTGGTGCGGGTGATCCAGCATGCCCTGGCGGCATCCGGCCTGCCCGAGGCGGCGGTGCAGTACATCGACAACCCGGACAGGGCGCTGGTGGCCGAGTTGCTGCGCCTCGACCGCTACGTGGACATGATCATCCCCCGCGGCGGCGCGGGTCTTCACAAGATGTGCAAGGAGAACAGCTCCATCCCCGTCATCATCGGCGGGTTCGGTATCAGCCATATCTTCGTGGACGAGAGCGCCGATCTGGCGCGTTCCCTGGCGGTCATCGAGAACGCCAAGGTGCAGCGCCCCTCCGCCTGCAACGCCCTCGATACCCTGCTGGTACACGAGAAGGTGGCGGCCACCTTGCTGCCGCAACTGGTGGCTCTGATGAACGAGCGCAAGGTGACCCTGGTGGGCGCGCCCAATACCATGGCGCTGCTGGCTGGCAGCGAGAACCTGTGCGACGCGGGGCCGGAAGATTTCGACACCGAGTGGCTGGGGCTGACCCTGGGGGTCAAGGTGGTGGCGGACGTCAACGAGGCGCTGGCCCATATGCGCGAGCACAACGCCGGCCACTCCGATGCCATCCTGACCAACTCCCTCGCCAATGCCGAGCGTTTCGTCAACGGGGCTGGTTCGGCGGCGGTCTATGTCAACGCCTCCACCCGCTTCACCGACGGCGGCCAGTTTGGCCTCGGGGCCGAGGTGGCGGTCTCGACCCAGATGCTTCACGCCCGTGGCCCCATGGGGCTGACCGAACTCACCAGCTACAAGTGGGTGGGGCAGGCGGATTATCTCAGCCGTGCCTGATCCAGGCACGCTCAGCAAGCAGGACAATGCCGACTCAGGTCGGCATTTTTGTGCTTTTTTATTGCTCGCAATCAATGGCTTGCATATAACTATCCAGCAGGATGCGGTGTCACCCGGGGCATCAGGCCAGCGACAGCAAGGGGAGCAACTTCAAGGATGAAGGGACAGGATAGGAGTGCGTGGTGGGGCAGCCTCTGGCTGAGCCTGCCACTGCTGCTGGGGGCGCTCTGTTTCAGCGGCGCCAGCCACGCCAGCTGGGACCAGGATCTCTATCGTCAGCTCGGGCTGGCCGGCAAGCTCGACAGCCGCGTGTTTCGCAAGGCCCTGGACGGTTACCAGAGCGTGCGCCACAAGCGAAAACCCATTCTCACCATCATCGACTACAGCAAGCCCTCGACCATGCGCCGGCTGTTCGTCATCGACGTCAAGCGCCACAAGCTGCTCTACCACACCTGGGTCAGCCACGGCCGCAATTCGGGGGAGCTGGCCGCCCGCCAGTTCTCCAATCAGATGAATTCCCGGCAAAGTTCCCTGGGGGTCTACCGCACCGCCGAGACCTATCAGGGCAAGCACGGTTACTCCCTGCGTCTCGACGGCCTCAGTCCCGGCAAGAACAGCAATGCCCGCAAGCGCGCCATCGTGGTGCACGGGGCGGACTACGCCAGCCCCAGGCATCTGCAGAAGTTTGACAAGCTGGGGCGCAGCTGGGGATGCCCGGCCCTGCCAAGGGAGCAGTCCAGGGCCATTATCGACACCATCAAGGGAGGGAGCGTCATCTATGCCCATGGCTGAGACCCTGCCCGCGAGCCTGCTGCGAGGGCGTCACCAGGACTGGTGGGCGGCGCTCTACCTTGCCGACGACCTCTCGTTATCCCTCGTGCACCGGTTCTGAGATGAGCATCCCATGGCAATGAACAGCAAAAAGGCCAGCATATGCTGCAATGCTGTTCAGATAAGCACTTTTTTGACTGATTATTCATAAATTGGATTTGAGTTGAGGGGGCAAGGCTGTGTCCAGTCGATCTTCCTCCAGCCTTTATCCAGCGGGGCTTGCAATAGAAAGAGGGAGGCATCATGCCTCCCTCGATTTTTTGTCCTGATACTACGTAGACTGGAACTCAAATTCTCTTAAGTGAACAGCATTGCAGCATATGCTGGCCTTGGCGCATCAGGCGGGGATTATTTGCGGACCACCAGCACAGGGCAGGGAGCGTGGCGCACCACGGATTCCGCCACGCTGCCCACCAGCAGGTGGGTGATGCCGGAGCGACCATGGCTGCCCATGACCACGAGATCCACCTTGTCTTCCTTCGCCTGGAGGACGATTTCATCGGCGGCGCGGCCAAAACGGACCTCGAACTTGGCCGGAATGGGCAGGCAGGCGACCAGTTCCTTGAGCTGACTCTTGGCCTGGCGTTCCATCTCGTGGGTGATCTCGATGGCCGTCATGTGCAGGATCTTGTAGCTGTCGAAGCCGTGCAGCTGATCCACCACGTGGACCAGTTTGAGCTCGGCCTGGTGGGTGTTGGCCATGAAGACGGCGTAGTCGAGTACCGCTCTGGACATCTCGGAGAAATCGACGGGGCAGAGCAGGGATTTGATGGTTGGCATGAGAATCTCCCCTCAAGTTGGGCTACTAATGAATCTTGTTTGCCATGATACGCTGTGGGGCGACAATAACCCTCGACCCGCTCGCAAAATGGGGAAAATGTCGGCCGGGACTCTGTTTTTCTATGCTATCTGTATGCCTGAACGGGCCGTCCGGCGGTGAGCATCTGCCGAGTGCCATATCACTGAGGATATTCATGGTTCGTCTTTTTCTGTTCTGTTGCCTGCTGATCACCTCGTTCGTGCGGGCAGACACCATACACGTCTATTGCGACGACTGGACCGGCTTCTGTCACCGGGACGGCAAGGGGGTCTATCTGGATGTGGTTCGAGCCATCTATGAACCCCTGGGGCACGAGGTGAAGCTTCACATGGTGCCTTACAAACGGGCACTGGCGGTGGTGTCGCAAAAGGAGGGGGACATGGCGATGGGGGTCTATCGGGGAGAGGTGCCCGGGGTCCATCAGCCCGACTACCCCGACTCGGCGGACTACGTGAGCGTGGTGATGCAAAAGCGCTGGCTGCCGCACTGGGCAGGGGAGCACAGCCTCAAGGAGCAGGAGGTGCTCTGGCTGAGGGGGTGGGCCTTTGACAAGTTCATCCCGGAGCCGATGCGCTGGTTCGAGATAGACAGCCACGAGATGGCGCTGCAATTGCTGATCAAGGGGCGTTACCGCTACTACCTGACCGACGGCGCCCTCTACCCCGAAGGCTCCCTTCCCCCCGAGCTGGTACAGGTATTCCTGCGCTGGATCCCGACCTACCCCATCTTCGCCGATACCCCGAAGGGCAGGGAGTTGCACGGGCTCTGGGATCCCGGCATGCGTACCCTGATAAGGCAGGGCAAGCTGGCGGAGATCTATCGGCAGAACAAGCTCTACGACTACTACCAGGACTTTCTCAGGGAGCAGGTGGTGCGGGCGAACAAGCCACAGCCCTAGCTGTCGGGCCTGATGCCGTCATCGGGCCCCTCTTGCCCCGCCCTTAGTCTTTGGCTCTGAGCGTCTTGGCCAGCCGGTCGTAATAGATAACGTCTTGCCCCGCCCTCAGTTTTTGGCTCTGAGCGTCTTGGCCAACCGGTCATAGAGGATGACGTTGACCGAGGCGGCCAGGTTCATGCAACCCTGAGTCGGCACATAGATGACCTCCTTCACCGCCGCGAAGCGGGCGGGTTCCAGGGTGCCATCCTCCGGGCCGAAGATGTAGAAGGCTCTCTCGGGGTGCACGTAATCCGGCAGGGGCGTGGCCCCCTCGATAAGATCCACCAGCACTGGGGTGCAGCCCTCGGGCACGAAGTCCAGCAGCTCCTCGACCCCGAGCAGGGGGATCTTCTCCACCATCTGCTTGGTGTCGGTGACAAAACGCCTCGCCAGCTCGAAGCGCTGCCCCGTGTAGTAGACCTCGTCCGCCCCGTAGCAGCCGGCGGCCCGCATCACGGCACCCACGTTCTCCGGGGATTTGGGATTGACCAGCCCGATGGCGCAATAGTCCCCTCTCTCCCGGGCATCTGCCCGGTGCTGCCCGGTGGCGCCTTCATCTGACACTTTCATCTCTCTCTCCTGTGTGGCGGCGCATTATACCCCCGGTGGGCCCCTTGCCCAGCGTGCGGGGCGGATTCCCGCAAGGCGGGCCCAACAAGGGGGCGGCTGCACCGTGGCGGCGCAGCTCGACACCCTGATGCGCAGTGGCGGCGCCCCTTGCATCCTGGCGCGGGGTTTGCAGTCACTTCCCCATACAAGACGATGAGGCATCCGGACAAAGGCGTCCGTCCCCGCAGGGGGGCGGACGCTTTTTTTATGGGCCCCTCGTCAGACACATGACAAGGAGCAAGGGAATGAAGACCACCTGTGCCTATTGCGGAGTGGGGTGCGGCATCCGGCTGAGCCGGGAGGGAGACAACTGGCAGTTGCAGGGGGATGAGCAGCATCCGGCCAACGGCGGTGCCCTGTGCGTCAAGGGGGCCAGCCTGCTGGAGAGCCTGGCCTTTCCCGATCGCCTGCTCTATCCGCGCTGGATGGGGCAGCGCATCGGCTGGGAGGAGGCCCTGGACACCCTGGCTGCGCGTTTTGCCGCCATCCTGGCCGAGTCCGGGCCGGGTGCCATCGGCATCTATCTGTCCGGCCAGCTCACCACCGAGGATTACTACGTCGCCAACAAGCTGATGAAGGGGTATCTGGGCAGCGCCAACGTGGACACCAACTCCCGGCTCTGCATGTCGTCGGCGGTGGTGGCCCACCAGCGCGCCTTCGGGGAGGATCTGGTGCCCGCCTGTTACGAGGATCTCGAGCTCGCGGATCTGGTGGTGCTCACCGGTGCCAACACCGCCTGGACCCATCCCGTGCTGTTTCGCCGCCTGCAGCAGGCCAGGGCGCGGCGCCCCGAGCTCAAGCTGGTGGTGCTGGATCCCCGCCGCACCATGACGGCGGAGCAGGGGGATCTGCATCTGGCACTCAAACCCGGCAGCGACGTGACGCTCTGGAACGGCCTGTGCCGCTACCTGCTCGATGTCGATGGCTGGGACAAGGCCTATGTGGCGCAGCACGTGAGCGGCTTCGAGGCGTTGGCGGGGGCGCTGGACGATCCGGCCTGGCAGTTGGACGAGGTGGCCCGCAGCTGCGGCCTCTCCCGCAGCGATCTGCTCGGTTTCTACCAGCTCTTTGCCCGTACCCCCAAGACCGTCACCCTGTTCTGCCAGGGGATCAACCAGTCCAACCAGGGGGTGGACAAGGCCAACGCCATCATCAACGCCCACCTGATGTGCGGTCGCATCGGCAAGCCGGGGGCGGCTCCCTTCTCCATGACGGGGCAACCCAACGCCATGGGAGGGCGCGAGGTGGGAGGGCTCGCGACCCAGCTCGCCGCCCACATGGGCTTTGGCGAGGCCGAGTGCGATCGGGTGCAGCGTTTCTGGCAGAGCCCGACCATAGTGCGCGGGCCGGGGCACAAGGCGGTCGAGCTGTTCGAGGCGGTGCACCGGGGGGAGATCCGCGCGCTCTGGGTGCTCGGCACCAATCCGGCGGTCTCCCTGCCGGACGGCAACCGGGTGCGCGAAGCCCTGAGTCGCTGCGAGCTGCTGGTGGTCTCCGAGGTGACGGCCAACACCGACACGGCGCGCCTCGCCCACCTGCTGCTGCCCGCCGCCGCCTGGGGGGAGAAGAGCGGCACCGTCACCAACTCCGAGCGCACCATCAGCCGCCAGCGCGCCTTCCTGCCCCTGCCGGGGGAGGCCAGGCCCGACTGGTGGGCCCTGACCCGGTTCGCCCGTCGGCTCGGCTTTGGCGAGGGGTTCGCCTATGAGCACGAGCACGAGATCTTCTGCGAGCATGCCGCCCTCTCCGGCTTTGAGAACGACGGATCCCGCCAGTTCGACATCTCCGGGCTGGCGGGTCTCACCCGTGCCGAATTCGAGGCCCTTTCTCCCCTGCGCTGGCCTGTCAACGCCGACTGGCCCCGTGGGCGGGATCGCCTGTTCGAGGATGGGCGCTTTGCCACCCCGGATGGCCGGGCCCGCCTGCTGCCCCTGGCCCAGCGCTTCCCCGAGCAGCCAGAAACGCCCCCGCTTGCAGGGGCTGTCTCCCTGCTCCTCAACAGTGGCCGCCTGCGGGATCAGTGGCACACCATGACCCGCACCGGCCACGTGCCCCGGTTGCAGGAGGCCGAGCCCTGGCCCAGGGTGCGAATGGGGGCCGCCAGCCTGCTGGCGCTTGGCGTGAAGGAGGGGGACCTGGTGCGCCTTTGCAACGGGCTCGGGGAGGCGCTGCTGCTGGTGGGGCTGGATGAGGGGCTCAGGGAGGGGGAGGCCTTCCTGCCCATGCACTGGACCGACAGCCAGTGCAGCCAGGGGGCGGTCAACCGCCTCATCGCCCCCGTGGTGGATCCCCTTTCCGGCCAGCCGATGTTCAAACAGGGGCGGGTGCAGGCCAGGGCGCAGCTCACCCGCTGGCAAGGGCTCTGGTGTGGCCGTGGTGAGTGGCGCGAGCCGGTGGACTGGTGGGCCAGGCGCCCCCTGCCCGAGGGGAACTGCACCCTGCTGGCCTCCTGGTCAGAGAGCACAGAGAGCCTGTGGCAACGGCTGGGGGCCGAGGGGCACTGGCTCAGGCTGCCCATGAAGGAGGGGTGGCTGGCCGTGGCCCTGGCAGGGGATCGCATCGAGGGCATCTTGCTGGTGGGGGGGCGGCGCCCGGACATCAAGGTCGACCTGCTGGCCAGTCTGCTCGGCACGCCGCTCCAGGCGGGGGCCCTGAGCCAGACCCTGAGCCAGGCCCTGGCCGGGGAGAGCCGGCTGGTCTGCTCCTGCCTGCGGGTCTCGGAGCAGCGCATCGTCGATGCCATCACCCGGCAGGGGGTGAGCGAGCTGGCGGGGCTGCAGGCCCTGCTCGGCTGTGGCAGCAACTGTGGCACCTGTCTGCCCGAAATCGACAAGCTGTTGATCAAACATGTTTTCCTGGCATCCGCTTAGTGCGGTGCCAGGACACAAGGAGCCTGAGATGAGCCAAATCAGTCTGGTGGGAGCGGGCCCCGGGCCCCTCGAATTGTTGACCCTGCGCGCCCTGCACCGTCTGGAGGCGGCAGAGATTGTGGTCTATGACCGCCTGGTGGGGAGCGAGATCCTGGCCCGCATTCCCCACGGGGCGGCCCGCTTCGACGTGGGCAAGCGCTGCGGTGAGCCGAGCCCGACCCAGGAGGAGATCAACGCCCTGCTGCTGGCCCTGGCCCGCACGGGCAAGCGGGTAGTGCGTCTCAAGGGAGGGGATCCCCTGGTGTTCGGGCGCGGTGGCGAGGAGGCGCTGCACCTGGCCCGGCACGGCATCGAGGCCGAGCTGGTGCCGGGGATCACGGCGGCCCTGGGGTGCGCCGCCAGCAGCTTCATTCCCCTGACTCACAGGGGGCTGGCCCGCTCTCTGACCCTGGTGACGGGGCACCTGATGGACGAGCGCGACTATCAGGGCTGGCACGGGCTGACCCGGGCGGGCCACACCCTGGTGTTCTACATGGGGCTGGAGCGGGCGGCCCGCATTCGGGAAGGGATGTTGAGGGCGGGGGCCCCGGGCGTGCTGCCGGTGGCCCTGGTGGTGGCCGGCTGCAGCCCCCGCCAGCAGGTGCACGAGGCCACGCTCGATGGCCTGGAGCAAGCTGCCCGCGCCCTGCTGGGCCAGAGCCCGGTGCTGATCATCATGGGGGAGGTGGTGCGGCTGCGCGCCGAGCTGCAGGGGCTGCTGACGGAGGCACTGGAACGGGTCGCCTGAGGGGCGATTTTCCCTCTACCCCCACTACCTCCTGATAGATAAAAAGGAGGTAGATTCAAAGAGTTGGCCTTCATGTTGCGGCATTTTCGCCAGACAGAACGCGATCGTCGCCGGTAAGGAGCGCCATGACTACTTTTTCCACCCGGGGCCAGGACGGCCCCGCTTCCCGGCTGTTGATCCACGCCGATGACCCGGGCCAGGCGAACCGCCTGGCCCTGCTGGTCAGTCACTACGGCCATCAGCCCGGGATCCTCGATACCCGCCAGTTGCTGACGCCGACGCAGAGGGGGGATGCCCTGCTCGTCAGTTGCCGCCAGTTCAGCGCCGAGGTACGCCTTGGCCTCTCCCTTTGGCCCGACATGCCGCGGCTCTTGTTCTGCGAGCGGCTGGGGGGCGATACCCAGCTCGCCCTGTTGCAGCAGGGGGTGTTGCTGGTGCCCCACCCTTGCGGCGAGCGTGAGCCGGTGGAGCAGTGGCTGCGCCTGGCCCGCAGTCAGCTCGCCATGGTGCAGGCCCTGATGCAGACCGAGAGCGAGCTGCGCCAGAAGCTGGAGGATAGGCGGCTCATCGAGCAGGCCAAGGGACGCCTGATGCGCCATCAGGGGCTGGACGAGGACGAGGCCTATCGCCTGATGCGCAGCACCGCCATGAGCCGTCACCTGAGCCTGGGTGAGCTGGCGCGGCAACTGCTGCAGGCTTTGCCCGCCTGAGCGCTCCCGTGGCCAACCGTTTTGGTGCAACTGCGCCTAATTGAGGCAAATTTGAGGGAGGATCAGGGCTCCACAGGCCGCAAAGGGCCGCCTGATGCACCCTGGACGAGCTGGCACGGAAAGTGAATAACAAAAACACGATAGCAATGAAGTAATGATGCGCAGTGAGGGGCCGGTCAGGTCACTCACCCGCAACAGGGCAAAGAAGCCCCGCCGATCCCGGATCGGCGGGGCTTTTTTTGGTCGCGACGCACCTTGGGTCGCAGCGCTGCAACGAGGTGGCACTGCGATTCCAGGCAGCCTGGCGCCATGGCCCTGACCCGGAACCGAGGGAGGAGATGCAATGAACGGACGACAAGGATGTGCGGGGCTGCTGCTGGCGGCGCTGTCGCTGCCGGTGCTGGCACTGGGAGCCCCGGAGCAGGAGGAGCTCAGGCTCGGCTTCATCAAGCTGACCGACATGGCGCCGCTGGCGGTGGCCTACGAGCGGGGCTATTTCGAGGATGAGGGACTCTACGTCACCCTCGAAGCCCAGGCGAACTGGAAGATCCTGCTGGATCGGGTGATAGACGGCGAGCTGGACGGTGCCCAGATGCTGGCGGGCCAGCCCCTGGCGGCCCACATCGGCATCGGCACCCAGGCCGAGCTGGTGACGGCGTTCGCCATGGATCTCAACGGCAACGCCATCACGGTGGCCAACAGCGTCTGGGCTGCCATGGCGCCCCAGTTGCCCAGGCCGCAGGCGGGCCAGGTGCCACCCCCGGTGAGCGCCGCCGCCCTCAAGCCCGTGGTGGCGGAATATCGTCAGGAGGGCAAGCCCTTCAACATGGGGATGGTCTTCCCCGTCTCCCCCCACAACTACGAGCTGAGGTACTGGCTGGCGGCAGGCGGCCTGCACCCCGGTTTCTATGCCCCCCAGCTTGGGGACAACTCGGGCCAGCGCCAGGCGGACGTGCTGTTGTCGGTGACACCGCCCCCTCAGATGCCCGCCACCCTGGAGGCGGGCACCATCGCCGGCTACAGCGTGGGGGAGCCCTGGAACCAGCAGGCGATCGCCAGGGGCATAGGGGTGCCCGTCATCACGGATAACGAGATCTGGCGCAACAACCCGGAGAAGGTGTTCGGCGTCACCCGGCAGTGGGCCGAACGTCACCCCAACACCCATGTGCGGCTGGTGAAGGCGCTGCTGCGGGCGGCCTGGTGGCTGGATGCAGACGACAACGGCAACCGGCGCGCGGCGGCCAAGCTGCTGGCCAAACCCGAGTACGTGGGGGCGGACGAGCAGGTGATCGCCAGCTCCATGACGGGCACCTTCGAGTACGCCAGGGGGGACAAGCGCCAGGTGCCGGATTTCAACGTCTTCTTCCGCTACCACGCCACCTATCCCTACTACTCCGACGCCATCTGGTACCTGACCCAGATGCGGCGCTGGGGCCAGATCCCCGAGGCCAGACCGGACGCCTGGTTCGAGGAGGTGGCCAAGGCCGTCTATCAACCGGACGTCTATCGCCAGGCCGCCGAGGCCCTCATCGCCGAGGGCAAGCTCAAGGCCAGTGACTTCCCCGACTTTGCCAGCGAGCAGGGCTATCGCGGCCCCCAGGATGGCTTCATCGACGGCCTCATCTACGACGGCCGCCACCCCAACGCCTACCTGCAACAGTTCGCCATTGGCCTCAAGGGCGATGAGCGGGTGCAATGAGCAAGGAGATCCCGATGAAACGACACACATGGCCCCTCATCCATTTAAAAGCCATCAACTGGAAAATCATGGTGCAGCCCCTGCTCGGCGTGCTGCTCTTCCTCGGCCTCTGGCAGTGGGGGGCGAGCCAGGTGCAGACCAGTCTGGGCACCCTGCCGGGGCCGCTTGCCACCGCCAGCCAGCTCTGGTCCCTCGGGCAGGAGCATCTGCAGGAGCGGGAGAAGGCGGCGGCCTTCCTCGAGCGCCAGCAGGCGCGCAACGCCGCAAGGCTGGCGGCGGATCCGGCGGCCGAGGTGAAGCTGCGTCCCTACACAGGGCGCCCCACCTTCTTCGATCAGATAGCCACCAGCCTGCTCACCGTGCTGTGCGGCTTCGCGCTAGCGACCCTGATCGCCATTCCGTGCGGGGTGCTGCTCGGCATGAACCAGGGGCTCTATCGCGCAGCCAACCCGGTGATCCAGCTGCTCAAGCCGGTGTCGCCGCTGGCCTGGCTGCCCCTCATCACCCTGGTGGTGAGCGCCCTCTACGCCAATCCTGCCCCCTGGCTTGCCAAGTCCTTCCTCACCTCGGCCCTGACGGTGACCCTCTGCTCCCTCTGGCCGACCCTGATCAACACGGCTGTGGGGGTGGCGGGGCTGGATGGGGATCTGCACAACGTCAGCCGGGTGCTGCGCCTCTCCTTTGTGACCCACGTGCGGCGCATCGTGCTGCCCGGGGCCCTGCCCATGATCTTCACCGGGCTGCGGCTCTCCCTGGGGGTGGCCTGGATGGTGCTGATCGCGGCGGAGATGCTGGCCCAGAACCCGGGGCTCGGCAAGTTCGTGTGGGACGAGTTCCAGAGCGGTGGCTCGGCCTCCCTGGCCCGCATCATGGTGGCGGTGATCACCATAGGCCTCATCGGCTGCGCCCTGGACAGGGGCATGCTGGCCCTGCAGCAGTGGTTGTCCTGGGACAAGCGCCAGGTGCTGCGTTAATCACATTTCTATTCAGGCAGGAGAAGAGCCAATGAAGAGTTATCTGGAGATAAGCGACGTCGGCATCTCGTTCGAGACGGAGCAGGGCAGCTTCGAGGCCTTGAGCCGGGTCAACCTGCGCATCGAGAAGGGGGAGTTCGTCTCCCTCATCGGTCACTCGGGCTGCGGCAAGAGCACGGTGCTCAACCTGGTGGCCGGGCTGCTGGAGCCGACCCTGGGGGGCATCATTCTCGATGGTCGCGAGGTGGCGGGCCCGGGGCCCGAGCGCGCCATGGTGTTCCAGAACCACGCCCTGCTGCCCTGGCTCAGCGTCCAGCAGAACGTGGCGCTGGCGGTGGCCCAGGTGGAGTCTGACAAGCGGGCGGTGGCGGAGCGGGTGGACTACTACCTCTCCCTGGTGCAGATGGATCACGCCAGCCAGAAGATGCCCCACGAGCTGTCGGGGGGGATGAAGCAGCGGGTCGGCATCGCCCGCGCCCTCTCGCTCTCCCCCAAGGTGCTGCTGATGGACGAGCCGTTCGGCGCCCTCGATGCCCTGACCCGGGCCCATCTGCAGGACGCGCTGATGGCGATCCAGGCGGAGCTTGGCAACACCGTCATCATGATCACCCACGACGTGGACGAGGCGGTGCTGCTCTCCGATCGCATCGTCATGATGACCAATGGCCCCAGCGCCACTGTCGGGGAGATCCTGACAGTCGACCTGCCAAGGCCCAGAGACAGGGTCGCCCTGGCGGACGATCCCCACTACCACAAGCTGCGCCAGCAGGTGCTGCGCTTCCTCTACGAGAAGCAACGCAAGGTGACCCCCCTCAAGGCAGCCGGGCAGGTGCGCAGCAAGCTGCGCGCCTGAGCCCGCCGGATTCAAGGAAGAGAGACATGACTGACAAAGAGCAACAGTGGGTGACAGAGGACGGCATGGGCCTGCTCGGTCGCCAGAACAGTGGTTCCGCCGACACGGCCGACAAGCAACGGCTGCTGGTGGTGGGTAACGGCATGGTGGGCCATCACTTCGTCGAACAGCTGGTGGCGGCGGGCGGCCTCGAGCGGTTTGAGGTGACGGTGTTTGGCGCCGAGCCTGACCCCGCCTACGACAGGGTGCATCTGTCCGAGGTATTCGGCGGCAAGGCGCCCCAGGCCCTGCGCATGGCGGATCCCGCCTGGTATGAGGAGAGCGGCATTGCGCTGCGACTGGGGGCCGAGGTGGAGGTGCTCGACCGGGCGGCCCGCACCCTGACGCTGGCCAACGGCGAGCAGTTCCCTTACGACCGTCTGGTGCTGGCGACCGGCTCGGTCCCCTTCGTGCCCCCCATCCCCGGTCATCAGCGAGAGGGGTGCTTCGTCTACCGTACCCTGGGAGATCTCGCCGCCATCCGCGATGCCTGCGCCCAGGCCCGCAGCGGCGTGGTCATCGGTGGCGGCCTGCTGGGGCTGGAGGCGGCCAACGCCCTGCGCTTGCTCGGCCTCAAGACCCAGGTGGTGGAGTTCGCCCCCAGGCTGATGCCGGTGCAGCTCGACGAGAGCGGCGGCGCCGTGCTGCGGGACAAGATCCAGGCCCTCGGGGTCGAGGTGCTGGTGGAGAAAGCCACCGAGTGCATCGAGCAGGGGGAGCAGGCCCGTCATCGCCTGCGTTTCAAGGACGGTTCCCACATTGAGACCGACGTGCTGCTGTTCTCGGCGGGGATCCGCCCCGCCGACACCCTGGCCCGGCAATCCGGGCTGGAGGTCGGGGAGCGCGGCGGCATCTGCATCGACGACGGCTGCCACAGTTCGGATCCCGCCATCCTCGCCATCGGCGAGTGCGCGCTCTGGCAGGAGCGCATCTTCGGCCTGGTGGCTCCCGGCTACCAGATGGCCCGGGCCGCAGTGGCCAGTCTGTGCGGCGGCGAGACCCGCTTTATCGGGGCCGACATGTCCACCAAGCTCAAGCTGATGGGGGTGGACGTGGGCTCCATCGGCGATGCCCACGCCAACACCGCCGGCGCCCAGGAGTTGCTGCTGCTGGACAGGGTCAACGGCATCTACAAGAAGCTGGTGACCGACGGCGAGGGCAATCGCCTGCTCGGCGCCATCCTGGTGGGGGACGGGGCCGATTATGAGCGGCTGCTGCAGTACTACCAGAACGGGGTGGCGCTGCCCCAGCCGCCGCTCTCCCTGCTGGTGGGGGAGGCAGGGGCCGCTCCCGCGCCCCTGGTGCTGCCGGACAGCGCCATCCTCTGCTCCTGCCACAACGTCAGCAAGGGGGACGTGGTAGCCGCCGTTCGGGCGGGCAATCACGAGCTGTCGGCGGTGAAGAGCTGCACCAAGGCCGGCACGGGTTGCGGCGGTTGCAGCAACCTGCTCAAGCAGGTAGTGGATCAGACCCTGGCAGACCTTGGCGTCGAGGCGGACAAGGGGTTGTGCGAGCACTTCGCCTACGGCCGTCAGGAGCTCTATCACCTGGCCCGGGTGGGCGAGCTGAAGAGCTTCGAGGCGCTGCGGGACAAGCACGGCCAGGGGTTGGGGTGCGACATCTGCAAGCCGACGGTGGCCTCCATCCTGGCGTCCCTCTGGAACGAGCACGTGCTGGAGAAGCCCCACCGCGCGTTGCAGGATACCAACGACGCCTTCCTTGCGAACCTGCAAAAGGACGGCACCTATTCGGTGGTGCCGCGCATCCCGGGGGGGGAGATCACCCCGGAGGGGCTCATCACCATCGGCGAAGTGGCGCGCAAGTACGGCCTCTACACCAAGATCACCGGCGGCCAGCGCATCGATCTCTTCGGCGCCCGGGTCGACCAGCTGCCCGCCATCTGGGGTGAGCTGGTGGCGGCGGGCTTCGAGACCGGTCAGGCCTACGGCAAGTCGGTGCGCACCGTGAAGTCCTGCGTGGGCTCCACCTGGTGTCGTTACGGGGTACAGGACTCCATGACCCTGACCCAGACCCTGGAGCACCGCTACAAGGGACTGCGGGCGCCACACAAGCTGAAGTTTGCGGTCTCCGGCTGCACCCGGGAGTGCGCCGAGGCCCAGAGCAAGGACATCGGCGTCATCGCCACCGAGCGGGGCTGGAACCTCTATGTGTGTGGTAACGGCGGCATGCGGCCGCGCCACGCCGACCTCTTTGCCACGGATCTCGACGAGCAGACCCTGATCCGCTACATCGACCGGCTGCTGATGTTCTACGTGCGCACCGGGGACAGACTGCAACGTACCTCGGTCTGGATGGAGAACATGGAAGGGGGGCTCGACTACCTAAAGTCGGTGATCATCGAGGACAGGCTCGGCATCGGTGCCGAGCTGGAGGCCATGATGGAGGGGATAGTCGGCACCTGGCAGTGCGAGTGGAAGAGCACATTGGCGGATCCGGACAAGCTCAAGCTGTTCGAGGCCTTCGTCAACCGGCCCGAGGACGAGACGCCGCCGCGCCGTGAGGAGCGGGGGCAATGGGTGCCGGATATCGCTATCAAGGAGGTGGTATGAGCGACATAAAAGAAGAGACCTTACAGTCAGAACCTGGAGCCTGGCATAGGGTATGCGAGCTGGCGGCGCTGCCGGAGCAGGCCGGGCGCAGCGCCTGGCTGGAGGGGCGGGTGCTGGCGCTGTTTCGCCTCGGGGAGCATGTCTATGCCCTGGACGGGGTGGATCCCCTGGCCGGCGTGGCGGTGCTGGGGCGTGGCCTGGTGGGGGATGCCGGTGGGGAGCCCGTGGTCGCCTCGCCCCTTTACAAGCAGCGCTACGCCCTGATGGACGGTCGCTGTCTGGACGATCCTGCCCTGAGCGTCGCCTGCTGGCCGGTGCGACTGGAGGGGAGCGAGGTCTGGGTACAGCTGGGGTGAGTGGCTCCATCTGAAAACCGTTTTTCTATCACCGGGCTTGCCCGGTGATTTTTTGTGCGCGACCCGACATTTCTTGCACGAGAGGATGGCGGGAAAACGTTTTTCGGAAATAATGGACAAACGTTTGCAACTGGATGTTTGTCTATGACGGAACGTGAACAAGAGATCCTCGCCCTGCTGCGCCAGGATCCCATGATTGCCCAGCAGGAACTGGCGGACAGGCTCGGCATCAGCCGCTCCGCGCTGGCGAGCCACATCTCCAGCCTGATGCGCCAGGGCTATGTGCAGGGGCGCGGCTATGTGCTGCGCGAAGGCCCCTACGCCGTGGTGATAGGCGGCGCCAACATGGATATCTGCGGCTGCAGCCACGACAACCTGCGCATCGGGGATTCCAACCCGGGCCGGGTACGCACCTCCGCCGGTGGGGTAGGGCGCAACATCGCCGAGAACCTGGCGCGCCTTGGTACCGACACCCGGCTGTTGACTGCGGTGGGCAACGATCAATACGGCCACCACCTGCTGGAGGTGAGCCAGCGCGCCGGGGTCGACGTGCGCCAGGTACTGGTACTGGAGGGTCAATCGACCTCCTGCTACCTCAGCCTGCACGATGGCAGCGGCGAGATGAGCTGCGCCGTCAACGACATGGGGATCATCGAGCAGCTCACCCCGGCCCGGCTTGCCCCCTTGAGCGGCTTCCTCGGCGCGGCCCGGCTCTGGGTGCTGGACACCAACCTCGCCACCCACACCCTGGACTGGCTGTTCGAGCGCCAGGGGGAGCACATCATCTTCGTGGACACCGTCTCTGTGGCCAAGGTGGAGAAGATCCGCCCCTGGCTGCACCGCATCCACACCCTGAAACCGAACCGCACGGAAGCCGAGCAACTGTGTGGCTTCACCATCGCCGGGCCCGACACCTGGCCCATGGCGGCGGCCTGGTTCCACCGCGCTGGGGTGCAGCGGCTCTTCCTGAGCCTCGGCGATCAGGGGATCTTCTACAGCGACGGGGCGTGCCAGGGCCATCTGCCCGTGCTCGGCAGCCCGGTCGTCAACGTGACCGGCGGCGGCGATGCCTTCATGGCAGGGCTGGCCCACGCCTGGTTGCAGGAGCAGGACATCGTCGAGACGACCCGGTTCGCCCTCGGCTGCGCCGCCCTCACCGTCAATTGTTCCGATACCGTCTTTTCCGGCCTATCCAAGGCCGCCGTTGAACGCATGCTGGAGGAGTACCCATGTTGAACGCTTACCTCGATATCCAACCGGTCGTCGCCGAAGCTCTTGCCGCCGGCAAACCCGTCGTTGCCCTGGAGTCCACCATCATCTCCCACGGCATGCCCTATCCGCAGAACGTGGAGACGGCGCGCCAGGTGGAGCAGGTGGTGCGGGACAACGGCGCCGTGCCGGCCACCATCGCCATCATCGACGGCCGCCTCAAGGTGGGCCTGGATGCGGGGGCCCTGGAGGCGCTGGGCAAGGCCGGCCACGCCGCCATCAAGTGCAGCCGCCGTGACATCCCCTTCGTGCTGGCGAACAAGGGGATGGGGGCCACCACGGTGGCCTCCACCATGATAGTGGCCGCCATGGCCGGGATCCGGGTGTTTGCCACCGGCGGCATCGGCGGCGTGCATCGCGGCGCCCAGGAGACCTTCGACATCTCGGCTGACCTGCAGGAATTTGCCCAGACCCCGGTGGCCGTGGTCTGCGCCGGTGCCAAGTCGATCCTCGACATCGGCCTGACCCTGGAGTACCTGGAGACCCAGGGGGTGCCGGTCATCGGCTACCAGACCGAGGAGCTGCCCGCCTTCTATACCCGGGAGAGCGGCTTCAAGGTGGATTACCGCCTCGACACCCCGGCGGCGATCGCCGAGGCGCTGCGCCTGAAGTGGGAGCTGGGGCTGGCGGGAGGTGCCGTGGTGGCGAACCCCATCCCGGCCCAGTTTGCGATGCCGAAGGCGGACATCGACGCGGCCATCAAGCAGGCGCTGCGGGAAGCGGACGAGCAGGGGGTCAAGGGCAAGGAATCCACCCCCTTCCTGCTGGCCCGGGTGTGCGAGCTGACCGGCGGCAACTCCCTGGCGGCCAACATCCAGCTGGTACTGAACAACGCCGCCCTGGGGGCAAAGATTGCCGCCAGCCTGTAGGTATTGTGATAAATGCAAAAGAGGGCCGACAGGCCCTCTTTTCATTGTCAGATCGGCTGCCCGATTACTGCAGTACCAGTCGCCCGTTGAGGGGCTGCACGGGGCGGTTGTTGGGGTGGTGCATCAACGCCTTGAAGGCATCGATCTGGGCCTGACTGACCTGCACCGGCTCCTTCATCACCAGCCAGCGCACCCCTTCCGAGCAGGGCGGGGTGGTCAGTGACCCGCTGAAGCGGTAGTAGTCCCGCTTGGCGGGCAGCAGTGCCTCTGCCGAGACCCCTTCCTTGAGCTCGTGACTCTCCCCCGCCTTGGCTGGCAGCGCCTGCCAGGCCTGGCTCAGGGCGGCATTGGCCCGGCCCGGTTCGAACATCACGGCGACCACCGCCAGCTCCCCCTTGGCGTTGGCGTGGACCAGGTGACCCTCCAGGGGGTAGGACCTGCCTTCGATGAGGTTTTCGCTGGGGGCGTGGAAGTGGAACTGCTTGAGCTCGAAGTGCATGCCGTCGAGCTCAAGGGTGCTGCCGGGGGCATAGTTGACCTGCACCGTGTGGCCGTTGTTGACCAGCGTCTTGCCACCCGCCTGATAGTGGAACTGCAGGGGGGCCAGATCGGCCTTCACCAGACCCGAGAGGTTGACCGGCGACTGGTTGCTGCCGGCACACTGGCCATATTCCGGGGTCAGGCTGGCCCATTTCGCCGGGCCGGCCTCGCCGCTGTATTCCCAGTGTGTGGTGGCGGCAAAGGCGGCAGGGCAGAGCAGCAGGGCGCCAGCCAGCAAGGACTTTTTCATCATGCATCCTTATCCTGATTGAAAAGCACGGCCATTCCTGGCCTTCCGGCAGGAAGGCCTCGTCAATGGCATCGTTGGAAACGCAGGGTACGCGGTGCCAGACTGGATTAATTGTTATGAAAGGTCTGTCGTCATCGTTATTTGAAGCGTGGCATGAGGCGGCGCCATGATGTATTCCGGCAACGGGGCCCGCTTATTCATGAAGGAGAAATCCTGCGGGCATTTTCGCCATGAACGGCCCCCTTTCATGGTGCCCCAAATAGCTGACGGGCTGATTCTAGAGGGCTTTTCATGGCTCCGTTTGATCTCGAGCAAACAAGCGCGGACTAATTATCGGGCTTGAGGATCCCTTATTTCGTTGGGATTTTTTCGATATTCCCTGACCCGGCCAGGGGCGTGCGTGGTGGGAGCCGGGCGCTGTGCTGACAGAGTGCCTCGGTGTTGACCCCTTATCCCTCTGATAGTGCTGGAGAAATTCCCCCTCAGCACAGTGACGGCGGGATGACAATCCCCCGGTTGGCGGCGCCTTGTTTGCGGTTTTGCCGTCCTCTTCACATTTCCGGATTGCTCGCTATTTGTGCGATTGCCTTACTCATCCGACCTGGTGTCAAATCACTCCGCCTAACACAAGGAGTGGCATAATAATGAATAATATCAATAAATTAGTTCTGGCTATCGGATTCACTCTCACCACCTTCCCGAGCCTGGCGGCGGGATTCCAGTGCGGGGAGCACGTTACCCTGGGGGTACCCGGTCAATCCAGTCAGCTGTTGTGCCGGGAGGGCTATGCCGCCGGGTACAACTACGACACCAAGGTCTCTGACTGGGTCTCTTACCGGATGACGGCCGCCAGCGCCCAGGGTCAGGTGCCGCGCAAGGATGCCTTCGCCGAGGACAAGGAGGTGCCGGTGCAGTTTCGCGCCACCCTGTCGGACTACAAGGGCTCGGGCTATGACCGCGGCCACCAGGCGCCGGCGGCGGACATGCGCTCCACCGCCAACACCATGAAGCAGAGCTTCCTGCTCACCAACATGACCCCGCAACTGCCAGCGCTCAACCAGGGGGCCTGGCGCATCCTGGAGGAGAAGACCCGGCAGTGGGCCATCACCTACAAGAGCGTGCAGGTGATCACCGGCCCCATCTTCACCCACTCCGATGGCGCCATCGGCAACGGCGTGACCGTGCCCCACGCCTACTACCGGGTGGTGATGGAGCTGGCGGGCAAGCGGGCCATCGCCTTCATCCTGCCGCAAGATAACGTCTCGGCCAGCAAGCTGGCGGACTATGTGGTGACGGTGGATGAGGTGGAGGAGCAGACCGGACTCGACTTCTTTACCGAGCTGCCTGACGAGGAGGAAGAGGCCATGGAGTCGCGGCTGTCGGCCATGTGGGGCGGTTAGCGCGTCCGGCAGGGGTAACAGGGGCCCAGGCCCCCGTTACCCACACGGGCCTCCGGCCATTGTCATGGCCCCTGGTACAGGGCCAGTACAGCTTTGGTCTGGCATCGGGCCCTTATCATGACTCCTTTTTTCAGGAGGCATCATGTCAGCGCTGTTTTCCCTTCACTCCTCGTCCACTCTTGCCCGCGCGTTGCGCATCTGCGTACCCATGGCGCTGCTGGGGGCTGCTGTTCCCCCGGCCATGGCCGACGAGGATATCCGCTTGGGGCAGACCATTCTGCTCGGGGTCGGCGATCATCCCGCCATCATTCCCATGCTCGCCTGCCGGCCGACCAAATCCATCATGGTCAAGGCAGGGCGGGAGTTGACCCTGGAGCGGGTCAAGGTGTTCTACGGCAACGATCGCAGCAAGACCCTCTATTTCGACAAGGTGTTGAAAGAGGATCAGGAGTCGGGGTGGCAATCCCTCGGCAGCCGACTCTGCATCAAGCGCATCGAGGTGTACGGCAATTCGGAAGGGAGCAGGGCAGGGGTCAAGGTGTACGGGCGCAAATGAGCGAAGGGCGGGGGAAATCCCCGCCCAGTGCTTATTTCTTCGGGCGGAACGGCTTGATGATGGCCTCGTCGCACTCGAGATAGGGCCCTTCCATCAGGTCGATGCAGTAGGGAATGGCGGGGAAGACCGCATCCAGGCACTCGCGGATCGATTTGGGCTTGCCCGGCAGGTTGACGATGAGCGAGCTGCCGCGCAGGCCGGCGGTCTGGCGCGACAGGATGGCGGTCGGCACGAACTTGAGGGACTCGGCCCGCATCAGCTCGCCAAAGCCCGGCATCATGCGATCGCACACCGCCTCGGTGGCCTCCGGGGTCACATCCCGCCTGGCCGGCCCTGTGCCCCCCGTGGTAACGACAAGGCAGCACTGCTCATCGTCCACCAGCCGAACCAGAGTCGCCTCAATCTGATCCTGCTCGTCGGGGATCACCTGATAGACGGGCTCCCATTCCGAGGTCAGGTAGGCGTTCAGGGTGTCGATGATGGCCTTGCCGGAGAGATCTTCGTAGATGCCTGCACTGGCGCGATCGCTGACGGTGACGATACCGATTCTTGCCTTGCTCATGGTCTGCCCTTGGTTGCCGCAATAAAGTGGTAAATAAAATAACATAATCAGTGAGATATGTTAAACCGCCGGATGAGGCAACGGGAGGGCATCGAGTCAGGGAGAGAGTCGAATGAAAAACAATTTTGAGAAAAGTCCGTTAATAAGGAATAAGGCCGAGAAAAATGACGCTGAAATTTTATAAAAAAACTGACGCAGGCCGGATTCGGTTAATTTCATGAATCATAAGGAATAAATGATTTTTTCCGCCAACGACGCGCAATTCGTGCCAAAAACCGGACTCCTGTGGCTCGGCGGTGAATGACCCAAAATCGCCACCATCCTATATAACCTTCCCTAGGGACAGTGAAATAGTGATGTGCCCGGCGTCGTTCCATTCCATGGGCGAGGTCCGGCCAGGAGGGTATATGGAGCTGCCTGATTTCGATACCCTGAAGTACTGGGCGCTGGCCGAGCCGGAGCGACTCGACGCGCTGCTGCACCAGCAGATAGAGACCCTGATCGCCCAGGTGGGGCCAGAGCGGCAACGTCGGTTGCGAGGTCTGCAATTTCGCATCGACTGCCAGCGCCGCCTGGCAAGAAACAACCTCGACAGCTGCATCCGGATAGCCAACATGATGCATGACTCCGTCTACGCCATGCGCCAGCACATTCTGGATCTGCAGAACGAATCCTGTCAGGAAATGGCAGAGCCCCCGCTGCCGGATAATGTGATAGCGTTTTCCAGTTATCTGAAACGGAAATAATTAAAGGCCCTGTTCAAGATATAAAAAAACAGGGTGTTTATTAATTTTTCTCACCCCTTCTCAAACAAGTTGTTAAGCAAGTTGGGTGAATTGTTTTTTATTTGCTGCAAATATTCCCCAGGCGGCTGAATAATAGTGACCAGTGCCCGCAGTCCGATAGAGATGGATGAAGGTGTATTTATTTTGGGGTAATATCCAGACACATTTCATCTTGCTATGACTCAAAGGGATCATGAGAAGCATCACACCAGGAAGGGTGCTGTCGCGAGAGCAGCAGACGGAGATCACCCGGATCATCGTCAAGGCGGGCCAGATGCTGGCCCAGTTTGGGGCGGAGAGCCGCATCATAGAGCAGACCACGGTCCGCCTGGGGATGGCGCTTGGGCTGGAGAGCGTCGAGATGGCCATCTCTTCCAGCGCCATCGTCCTCACCAGCCTCTACCAGGGCAGTTGCGTCACCACCACCCGCCGGGTGCGGGAGCACGGCATCAACATGCAGGTGGTGTGCGAAATCCAGCGCATCTGCATCATGACGGAGAAGTCGCTTATCGGCGCGCGCGAGGTACGTCAGCGCCTCGAGGCCATCACGCCGTTCCACTATCACCCCTGGCTGGTGGTGCCCATGGTGGGGCTCTCCTGCGGTGCCTTCAGCCTGCTGTTTGGCGGTGACTGGCCCATCTTCCTGGTGACCTGCTTCTCGGCCTCGGTCGCCATGCGGGTACGCCAGCTCATTGCCCGCCATCACCACAGCCCCCTCATCAACTTTGCCGCCACCGGGTTTATCGCCACCCTGCTCGCCTCCAGCGCCACCTTCTTCGGCTGGGGCGAACAACCCTATCTCGCCATGGCCGCCAGCGTGTTGCTGCTGGTGCCGGGGTTCCCGCTCATCAATGCGGTCTCCGACATGGTGAAGGGTTACTTCAACATGGGGCTGGCCCGCTGGGGCACGGCGACACTGCTGACCATCAGCGCAGCCATAGGGATCATTCTCGCCATGTCGGTGACCGGTATCTGGGGGTGGAAGGTATGATGGAACTGCTCTGGCTGCTGACCAAGGATGCCTTCTGGTCGGCCATTCCGGCGGTGGGCTTTGCCATGCTGTTCAACGTGCCGCCACGGATGCTCAAATATTGCGCCATGGGGGGCGCGTTGGCCCACAGCCTGCGTACCCTGCTCATCCACTACGGCATGCCCATCGAGTGGGCCACTCTGGCAGCGGCGACCACGGTCGGCTTTGTCTGTGTCTACTGGTCGCGCCGCCTGCTGGCACCGCGCCCGGTGTTCAGCGTCGCCTCCATCATCCCCATGATCCCGGGCAGCTATGCGTTCAAGACCATGATCGCCATTGTGGAGCTCAATATCTCCGGGGTGACCATGGAGCTGCTTCAGAGCGCGGTGGAGAACGGCCTCAAGGCGCTGTTTATCGTGGGGGCCCTGAGTTTCGGTTTGGCGATCCCCTCTCTGGTCGTGTACCGTAACCGCCCCATTATCTGACGACGGTGCGAGAGGTTGACCCCATGATGATTTCCATGATTGCCGCCATGGCCCATGATCGGGTGATAGGGCTGGACAACCAGATGCCCTGGCACCTGCCGGCGGATCTGGCCCACTTCAAGCGGGTCACCCTGGGCAAGCCGGTGCTGATGGGGCGCAAGACCTTCGAGTCCATCGGGCGACCGCTGCCCGGGCGCCGCAATCTGGTGATCAGCCGCAACCCCGACTACCGGGCCGACGGCGTGGAGGTTATCGACTCGGTGGAGGCCGCACTGGCGCTGCTGGCGGGCAGCGACGTGGCCGAGCTGATGGTGATCGGGGGGGGGCATCTCTACGGCCAGCTGCTGCCACGGGCCGACAGGCTCTATCTGACCCGCATCGATCTGGCGGTGGAGGGGGATACCCGCTTCCCGGCCTTTGACGAGGGCGACTGGTCCTGCATCGAGCGCGAGTCCCATCAGCCTGACGAGAAGAACCCCCATCCCTACTGTTTCGAGACCTGGCAGCGGCGCTGAGCCCTCTGATGCCATGAAGAGCCCCTTGCGACAGCCGGGGGCTTTTTTGTGCCCTGTTGCCGCAAAGAGAAGGGGGCTGAACCGGCATGGTTGAAGGTGCCTGAAGCAATACCGAGTGCGCGGCATCAAAATGATTAGTGATGTAATTAAATGGCCATTAATCGCTCCGATGGGGGCCATCCTCCCCACCCTCTCTTTTCGCCTGCTGCCAACGCCTTTTAATCATTAATGAAATGTGCTGCAAGTGCATCGATACTGTGGTGGCCCTGTCTGTTATAGGCGTTTTTATCGTGATTTAATGAATTTTTATGAATGAAAATAACCAATAAAAATCAATGAGTTAAATTTAATCTTTCCAGATTGACTTCAATTGGTTCTTTTATTTGGGTGTGAAATTGCTTAGTGTTAAAAGTAATTGGCTCACGTTCGACGGTTTGCCAGGCAAGGCGTCGGCCAAGAAAAAAGGACAATATGACAGTCAAACTCGAGGTCAAATCCCTCTACAAAATCTTCGGCGATCAGCCGGATAAAGCGTTCAAATTGCTGGCGAAAGGGCATGATCGCGCCAGTATCCTGAAAAAGACCGGACAGACCCTGGGGGTCCAGGATGTCAATCTGTCCATCAACGAAGGGGAGATCTTCGTGGTGATGGGCCTCTCCGGTTCGGGCAAGTCCACCCTGGTGCGTCTCTTCAACCGGCTGATCGAGCCGACCCGCGGCCAGGTGCTGATCGATGGCGAGGACATCGCCGCCATCTCGGAGCGCGAACTGCGCCGGGTGCGCCGCAAGAAGATCAGCATGGTATTCCAGTCCTTCGCCCTGATGCCGCACCTGAGTGTGCTTGAAAATACCGCCTTCGGGCTGGAGCTGGCCGGTGTACCGCTGGCGGAGCGCCAGCAGAGCGCCCGTCAGGCGCTCCATCAGGTGGGTCTGGGACAGTGGATAGAGGCTTATCCGGATGCCCTCTCCGGCGGCATGAAGCAGCGGGTCGGGCTGGCCCGGGCCCTTGCCAATGACCCCGACATCCTGCTGATGGACGAAGCTTTCTCCGCGCTGGATCCCCTGATCCGCACCGAGATGCAGGATGAGCTGCTCAAGCTGCAGGCCAGCCAGCAGCGCACCATCGTCTTCATCTCCCACGATCTGGACGAGGCGATGCGCATCGGCGATCGCATCGCCATCATGCAGGATGGCCAGCTGGTGCAGGTGGGCACCCCGGACGAGATCCTGAACCAGCCCGCCAACGACTATGTGCGCGCCTTCTTTCGCGGTGTGGATCTGGCCCATGTGTTCAGCGCCCGCGATGTGGCCAGCCGCAAGCAGGTGCCCCTCATCAAGAAACACACCACCGACGGGCCGGGCAACGCCCTGCGCCAGCTCAAGGAGCTTGAGCGGGAGTTCGGGTACGTGGTGGATCGCAGCCGCCGCTTCCTCGGGGTCGTCTCGGTGGAGTCGCTCGGTCAGGCGGTCAGGGCCAAAGGCAGCCTGGAGCAGGCGCTGCTGGCGGACATCCAGCCCATTCTGGCGGACACCGCCCTCAATGAACTGATCAGCCAGGTGGCGGCCGCCCCCTGTCAGGTGCCCGTGGTCGAGGAGGATGGCACTTACCTCGGCCTCATCTCCAAGGCCAATCTGCTCAATACCCTGGACAGGAGTACCCCGGCATGAAGCTGATGAATCCCCATTTCTTGCTGAGCGGGCTGCTGGCCCTGGTGCTGCTGGCGAGCCCTTCCCTGCGGGCCGATGAGGTGGCGGCAGACCCCTGGAGCGCGCCTGCGTCCACCGAGGTGTCCGATCCCTGGGGCAGTACCGACACCCAGGCCACCGACTGGCAGAACCAGATCGAAGCCGCCGACACCACAACCGCCATCGACTGGCTGGATCCTTTCCAGCAGGCGCTGGTGCCGCTGGATACCTGGGTGGAAGGGGGCATCGGTTGGCTGGTGGAGAACCTGCGGCCGCTGTTCCAGCTGATCCGCGCACCGGTGGAGCTGACCCTGAACGCCATGACCCATCTGCTGCAGACGGTGCCCTCCACCCTGATGATGGGGCTCCTGGCCCTGCTTGCCTGGCAACTGGTGAACGGCCGCATGGCGCTCGGCACGCTCGTATCTCTTGTGGGGATCGGGCTCATCGGGGCCTGGTCCGATGCCATGGTGACCCTGTCCCTGGTGCTGACCTCGCTCTTCTTCTGTGTGCTGCTGGGGTTGCCCACCGGCATCCTGCTGGCCCGCAGCGAGCGGCTCTCCACCTGGACCCGGCCGCTGCTGGATGCCATGCAGACCACCCCGGCGTTCGTCTACCTCATCCCCATCGTCATGCTGTTTGGCATAGGCAACGTGCCCGGGGTGGTGGTGACCGTCATCTTCGCCCTGCCGCCCATGATCCGGCTCACCATGCTGGGTATTCGCCAGGTGCCCACGGATCTGGTGGAGGCGGCCCACTCGTTCGGTGCCAGCCCCTCCCAGTTGCTATTCAAGGTACAACTGCCGCTCGCCATGCCCACCATCATGGCCGGGGTCAACCAGACCCTGATGCTGGCGCTCTCCATGGTGGTGATCGCCTCCATGATCGCTGTGGGAGGCCTCGGCCAGATGGTGCTGCGCGGCATCGGCCGGCTCGACATGGGGCTCGCCTCCATCGGCGGCCTCGGCATCGTGCTGCTGGCCATCGTGCTCGACCGCCTCACCCAGGCGATGGGGCAACCGGATCGCACCCGTACCGGCCGCTGGTATCAGCACGGCCCCGCCGCCCTGCTGCTGCGCCTGGCCGGCCGTGACAAGAAAATCGATTACAAAGGAGAAAACGCATGAGACCGATCACCAAAGGATTGACCCTGGGCACATTGCTGCTGAGTGCCCAACTGCTGAGCCCGCTCGTCATGGCCAGCGCCGAGTTGCCGGGGGAGGGGGTTCGCGTTCAGCCCCTGCAGAGCTCCTTGCCGGAAGAGGCCTTCCAGAGCCTGCTGGTGAGCAAGCTGATGGCGCGTCTGGGTTACGATGTCCAGCCCGCCCAGGAGGTGGACTACAACGTGGCTTATGCCTCGGTGGCCCAGGGAGACGGTACCTTCCTCGCGTTCAACTGGGTGCCGCTGCAGGACAACAAGTACGAGCAGGCGGGGGGCGACAAGGTGTTCTTCCGTGAGGGCACCTATGTGGCCGGTGCCGCCCAGGGGTACCTCATCGACAAGAAGACCGCGACCCAATACGGCATCACCAACCTGGGCCAGCTCAAGGATCCCGAGGTGGCGGCGCTGTTTGACGGGGATGGCGACGGCAAGGCCGACCTCATTGGTTGCAACCCCGGCTGGGGCTGCGAGGGGGCGATCAACCATCACCTCGACGCCTTTGGTCTGACCCCCACGGTGGCCCACAAGCAGGGCAACTACGCGGCGCTGATCGCCGATACCCTGGCTCGCTACCAGGCCGGCAAGCCGGTGCTCTATTACACCTGGACCCCCTACTGGCTCAGCAGCGAACTGGTGCCGGGCAAGGATGTGGTGTGGCTGGAAGTCCCCGCCGACGCCCCGGATGCGGCCAAGACCCGCTTGCCGAACGGCAAGAACTACGGCTTTGCGGTGAACACCATGCACATCGTTGCCAACAAGCGGTTTGCCGAGGCCAATCCGGCCGCCGCCAAGCTCTTCTCCATCGTCAAGCTGCCGCTCAATGACATCAACGTGCAGAACGGCCTGATGAACAAGGGGCAGAACAAGCCGGCGGACGTGGAACGTCATGCCGACGCCTGGCTCAAGGGCCACGAGGCACTGGTGAACGACTGGCTGAATCAGGCGCGCGCCGCCGCCATGTAATGAAGGGCGGTACATCACCCTTTTGCGCAAAGAAAAACGCCCGGCAGTTGCCGGGCGCTTTTTATGGGCGAGGCGCAGCACATGGCCGGGCCGGGGGATCAGATGCCGGAGCCGTCGCTCTCGCCACCTTCCTCATGCAGGCCGCACTCGCGCTTGAGGCCGAAGAAGCGGGTCTGCTCCTCGCTCATGCCGGGCTCCCACTTGGCGGTGGTGTGCACGTCGCCGACCGAGAGGTAGCCCTGCTCCCACAGCGGGTGGTAGGGGAGGTCGAACTCCTTGAAGTAGTAGAAGACGTCCTTGTTGCTCCAGTCGATCACCGGCAGGAACTTGAAGCGACCGCGCTGGATGGCCAGCACCGGCAGCTTGCCCCGGCTGCCGGACTGCTCACGGCGCAGGCCCGAGAACCAGGTGCGGGCACCCAGCTCGTTCAGGGCGCGGTCCATGGGCTCCACCTTGTTGAGCTGGTTGTAGCGGGTGATCCCCTCCACCCCCTGCTCCCACAGGAGGCCGAAGCGGGCCTCCTGCCAGGCCGGGCTGAGTTCGGCCCGGTAGATCTTGAGGTTGAGCGCGAGACGCTCGGTCAGCTCGTCGATGAAACGGTAGGTCTCGGGGAAGAGGTAACCGGTGTCGGTCAGCACCACGGGCACGTCGGCCCGCTCGCGGCTCACCAGGTGCAGCATGAGCGCCGCCTGGATGCCGAAACTCGACGACAGCACATGCTCCCCCGGCAGGTTGGCCAGGGCCCAGCGCACCCGCTCGGGGGCGCTCATGGCGTCCAGCGCCCGGTTGAGGGGGGCCAGCGCCTCGACCTGCTCCTCCCGGCTCAGGGCCAGCAGGGCGTCGAGGTCGAGCCGGCCGTCGGCGGTGCGCGCAAGCCGGGCTGTATCAGTCTGTTCAGGCTGCATAGAAGTCCCTCGCGGAGTCGATAACCGGGGCGATGATCCCGGCGCGAATGACAAAATCGCCGAAGCACTCGTCCGGGTTGCGATCCTTGGCCCAGCGGCCGATCAGGGCGTCCAGTTCGGCCAGGATCTGCGGCTCGGTGATGTTCTCAAGATGCAGGCGCGGGATGCGGGTCCCCTCAAGGTTGCCCCCCAGGTGCAGGTTGTAGCGACCCGGCGCCTTGCCCACCAGACCCACTTCCGCCAGCATGGCGCGGCCGCAGCCGTTGGGGCAGCCGGTGACCCGGAAGATGATGGCGTCATCCGCCAGGCCGTGCTTGGCCAGCAGCCCCTCGATGTCGGTGACGAAGGCAGGCAGCATGCGCTCGGCCTCGGCCATCGCCAGGGGGCAGGTAGGCAGGGCCACACAGGCCATGGACTGCTTGCGCTGCTCGCTCACGCCGTCATCCAGCAGACCGTACTGACGCGCCAGGGCCTCAATGCGGGCCTTCTCGCCGGCAGGCACGCCTGCGATGATGAGGTTCTGGTTGGCGGTGAGGCGGAAGTCCCCCTGATGCACCTTGGCGATCTCCAGCATGCCGGTCTTGAGGGGCTTGCCCGGGAAGTCCAGCAGGCGGCCGTTCTCGATAAACAGGGTCAGGTGGTGCTTGCCGTCGATCCCCTCCACCCAGCCGAAGCGATCGCCACGGCTGGTGAATTCATAGGGGTGAACCGGCCCGAACTGGATGCCGGCGCGGTTCTCCACCTCGGCCTTGAAGGCCTCGACCCCCACCCGTTCAAGGGTGTACTTGGTCTTGGCGTTCTTGCGGTTGACCCGGTTGCCCCAGTCGCGCTGGGTGCTGACCACGGCGGCCGCCACCTCCAGCACGTGGGAGAGCGGAATGAAGCCAAAGTCGCTCGCCTTGCGCGGGTAGGTGGTGGTGTCGCCGTGGGTCATGGCGAGACCGCCCCCCACCAGCACGTTGAAGCCCACCAGCTTGCCGTGTTCGGCAATGGCCACGAAGTTGAGATCGTTGGCGTGGATGTCCACATCGTTGTGGGGCGGGATGACCACGGTTGTTTTGAATTTGCGCGGCAGGTAGTTGGAGCCCAGGATCGGCTCCTCGTCACCCCCCAGCTTCTCGCCATCCAGCCAGATCTCCACGTAGGCGCGGGTCTTGGGCAGCAGGTGCTCGGAGATCTTCTTGGCCCACTCGTAGGCCTCCTGGTGCAACTCGGACTCCACCGGGTTGCTCGTGCAGAGCACGTTGCGGTTCACGTCCCCCGCGGTGGCGATGGAGTCGATACCGGTGCTGTTGAGGGTCTGGTGCATCAGCTTGATGTCGCGCTTCAGTACCCCGTGGAACTGGAAGGTCTGGCGGGTGGTCAGGCGGATGCTGCCGTACATGCTGTGTTCTTCGGCGAACTTGTCGATCACCTGCCACTGGGCCGGGGTGATGATGCCGCCGGGCAGGCGGGCGCGCAGCATGACGTTGTGCAGGGGCTCCAGCTTCTGGGCGGCGCGCTCCGGGCGGATGTCGCGGTCATCCTGCTGATACATGCCGTGGAAGCGGATCAGCTGGAAGTTGTCGCCGTTGAAGCCGCCGGTGAGCGGGTCCTGCAGATCTTCGGCGATGGTGCCGCGCAGGAAGTTGCTCTCGCGCTTGAGGCGTTCGTTGTCAGCCAGCGGCCCTTCGACCGGTCCCGGAATAAGTTGTTTGCTCATCAATAGACATCCCTTTGATAACGTTTGGCACGACGCAATTCGCTCAGATACTCTTCTGCTTCCTCACGGCTCTTGTGGCCGTGTTCCGCAATCACTTCCAGCAGGGCTTCCTGCACATCCTTCGCCATGTGGTTGGCGTCGCCACACACATAGAAGTGAGCGCCTGCTTCCAGCCACTGGTAGAGCTCAAGCCCTGCCTCGCGCAGGCGGTCCTGCACATAAATCTTGTTGGCCTGATCCCGGCTGAAGGCCAGGGAGATCCTGGACAGCAGGCCCGATTTCACATAACGCTGCCACTCCACCTGATAGAGGAAGTCCTGGGTGAAGTGGGGGTTGCCGAAGAAGAGCCAGTTCTTGCCCTCTGCCCCCTGTGCTTCCCGCTCCTGCAGGAAGGCGCGGAACGGGGCAATGCCAGTGCCCGGGCCCACCATGATGACGGGGGTGTCGGGATTGGCGGGCAGGCGGAAGTTGTCGTTGTGCTCTACGAACACCCGGACCTCGGCATCTTCCGGCAGACGGTCCGCCAGATAGGAGGAGGCGCCGCCGCTTCGCACTGTGCCATCTTCTTGGCGGTAGCGCACCACGCCGACGGTCAGGTGAACCTCTTCTTCCACCTCGCTCTGGGCGGAGGCGATGGAGTAGAGGCGGGGGGTGAGGGGGCGCAGCAGTGCGATCAGTTGATCGGCACTCAAGGAAGCCGGGAAGCGTTTCAGTACGTCCACCACCTGGGCGCTGGCCACCAGGGCGTTGACCTGGGCCTTGTCACCGGCCAGATCTTTCAGCGCCGCGTTGTCCGTGATCTCGGCGAGGCCAGTGATCAGGCCCCCGTGCAACCGGGTCAGCTCGTAGTGACGGGTCAGCGCCTCGCGCAGGCTGCCATGGGGGGTGGCCTCGTCACCGGTCAGACCGGTCAGGGCCAGCACTTCCCCCACGAGATCGGCGTCGTTGTCGAACCAGATGCCGAGCGCGTCCCCCGGTTGATAGGTGATGCCGGACTCTTCCAGGTTGATCTCGATGTGACGGATGTCCTTGGTAGAGTTGCGGCCGGTGATCTTCTGGTTCACCGAGAGTCTGGCCGGGAAGGGGTTCTCCTTGTTGTACTGGCTGTGGCCGACGGCGGCCTGCACCGAGCCCGCCACGCTGGCGGTCGCGGCGCCGGCAGAGAGGGTGGCGGCGACCGCCGCAACGGCCTGCTCGCCCCAGGCCTTGGCGGCATCCTGATAATCCACATCGAGGCTAGCTAGCTCATGGATGCGCTCTGCCCCTGCCTTGGCGAGGAAGCCATCGAAATCCTTGCCGGTCTGGCAGAAGAACTCATAGGAGCTGTCACCCAGCCCCAGCACGGCAAACTTGAGCCCTTCCAGCTTGCCGACCTTGCCCTTCTTGAGCTGCTCGAACAGATCGACGGCGCTCTCGGGGGGCTCCCCCTCCCCGTAAGTGCTCACTACCACCAGCAGGTGGCTCTCTTTCTTGAGCTGCTTGGGTTTGTAGTCCGCCATGGAGGTGAGGGTCACCGGCAGGCTGCGGGCCTCGGCCTGGGCCTTGATGGCGCTGGCCACGCCCTTGGCATTCCCGGTCTGGGAGCCGTAGAGAATGGTCAGGCTGCCGCCGGGAGCCGCGACTTCTGCGCCTGCACTCGCCACGGGCTGGACGCCCGCCTGGGAGAGGCCGTAGAGATAACCGCTGACCCAGGCCAGTTGCTGGGTATTGAGGGTGGTGAGAACTTGGTTGAGCTGGCGCTGCTGTTCGTCAGAGAGCGGGCTCAGGATGGGGGCTGTCAATGGCATCACACATGTCTTCCATGGTCTGATTTTTGGTCAGGGTAAGGGGTGTAATGAATAACAACAAAGAATAAAAATATCTTCTTTATGCGATTTATGAATTTATAAAGCCAAAATCCATCTCAGCCCCGGTGCGCCCGTGATATAAAAATGGCCTTGCCGAGCCCCTGTCCCGGGGATCTCTCATGCCCCAAGGAGCAACCATGTCCCGTCTCTATCATGTCAACGCCTTCAGCCATCACCCCTTCGGAGGCAACCCCGCCGTGGTGGTGCTGGGGGAAGCGCGGTCCGACGCCGAGCTGCAGGCCATGGCGGCGGAGTTCAACCTCTCTGAGAGCGCCTTTCTGACCCAACTGGGAGAGGGGCATTACGGGTTGCGCTGGTTCACCCCGCAAGTGGAGGTGGACTTGTGCGGTCATGGTACCCTGGCGGCGGCCCATGTGTTGTGGCAGACGGGGGAGGTGGCCGAAGCTCAGCCCATCCGCTTCGCGACCCGCAGCGGCGAGTTGGTGGCCCGGCGGGAAGGGGAGTGGATCTGGCTCGATTTTCCGCGCATCTATCTGGCTCCTCTTGAGCTGGACCCTGCCTATGGGGCTGCTCTTGGCTGCCAGCCGCTGCAAACCCTGGCGGCCGGGGCCAAGTTCCTGCTTGAGCTCGGTAGCGAGGAAGAGGTCCGCGCGCTCACCCCCGATTTTCACGCCCTGCGGGCGCTGCCGGGCCGGGGGATCATGGTGACGGCGCCATCGAGCCGGGGAGAGGACGACTTCGTCTCCCGCTATTTCGCCCCCTGGGTCGGGGTGGACGAGGATCCGGTGACCGGCTCCAACCACTGCGCCCTGGTGCCCTTCTGGGCCGAGCGGCTCGGCAAACGGCAATTGCGGGCCCGCCAGATCTCGGCCCGAGGCGGGGATCTCAGGCTGGAATTGCAGGAGGAGCGGGTGCTGATGGCGGGCCGGGCTCTGACCCTGTGGCAGGGGGAGTGGCTGCTGCCGCCGGCCTGATAAGCGGCAAGTTGGTGGCGTATTGAAGGTTCGCCACCGGTTGTGTCCGTCATAAAAAACGCCCCGCAATTGCGGGGCGTTTTGATTGTCATGGACGGCAGCGTTTTGCTGCGGCCCTGTTTCTGCGGCTCTTACTTTTGTGGACGCAAGGCCGGGAACAGGATGACGTCGCGGATGGTGTGGCTGTTGGTGAACAGCATCACCAGACGGTCGATACCGATACCCTGACCGGCGGTCGGCGGCAGACCGTGTTCCAGCGCGGTGACGAAGTCGGCGTCGTAGAACATGGCTTCGTCGTCCCCTGCGGCTTTCTGGTCAACCTGGGCCTGGAAGCGCTCGGCCTGATCTTCCGCATCGTTCAGCTCGGAGAAGCCGTTGGCCAGCTCGCGGCCGCCGATGAAGAACTCGAAGCGGTCGGTGACGTCCGGGTTCTGGTCGTTGCGACGGGCCAGCGGGGAGACGGCGGCCGGGTACTCGGTGATGAAGGTCGGTTGCAGCAGCATGTGTTCCACGGTCTCTTCGAAGATCGCGGTGATCACGTGGCCCAGCTCCCAGCTCTTCATCAGCTCGATCTTCAGACCCTTGGCGACGGCGGTGGCCTTCTCAAGAGTGGCCAGATCGTCACGGGTCACACCCGGGTTGTACTTCAGGATGGAGTCGACCATGGAGAGGCGCTGGAACGGCTGACCGAAATCGATGGTCAGGCCCTCTTCGCCCTCTTTGGCGTAACGGATCCTGGTGTCGCCCAGGATGTCTTGCGCCAGGGTGCGCAGCATCTCTTCGGTGAGATCCATCAGATCGATGTAATCGGCGTAGGCCATATAGAACTCGAGCATGGTGAACTCGGGGTTATGGCGAACGGAGATGCCTTCGTTGCGGAAGTTGCGGTTGATCTCGTAGACACGCTCGAAACCACCGACCACCAGACGCTTCAGGTAGAGTTCCGGAGCGATACGCAGGTACATGTCGATGTCCAGCGCATTGTGGTGGGTGATGAAGGGACGTGCGGAGGCGCCACCCGGGATGACTTGCATCATGGGGGTTTCCACTTCCATGAAGCGCTTGTCGTTCAGGAACTTGCGAATGCCGGCCACCACCTTGGTGCGGGTCACAAAGGTCTTGCGGGACTCTTCGTTGGCGATCAGGTCCAGGTAACGCTGGCGGCAGCGGGCTTCCTGGTCGGTCAGACCCTTGTGCTTCTCGGGCAGCGGGCGCAGGGCCTTGGTCAGCAGGCGGATGGTGGAGACGTGTACGGAGAGCTCACCGGCGTTGGTGCGGAACAGGGTGCCCTCGACACCGACGATGTCACCCAGATCCCACTTCTTGAACTGCTCGTTGTAGAAGCCTTCCGGCAGATCGTCACGGGTCACGTAGATCTGGATCTTGCCAGCCATGTCCTGCAGGGTCGCGAAAGACGCCTTGCCCATGATCCGGCGGGTCATGATGCGACCGGCAATCTTCACCTGTTTACCCAGGGCGACCAGCTCGTCATTGCTCTTGTCGCCGAATTCGGCATGCAGATCGCCGGAGAGGCTGTCACGACGGAAATCGTTGGGGAAGGGGTTGCCCTGGGCGCGCAAGGCGGCCAGCTTGGAGCGACGCTCAAGCATCTCGTTGTTCAGTTCGAGAGTCTGGTCGACTTCCGGGGTGGTGGTTTGTTCAGACATGGTGATTCCTGCTGCTCTGTTTACAGGCCTGATTTCAGGCTGGCTTCGATAAACTTGTCCAAGTCGCCGTCGAGTACCGATTGGGTATTGCGGGTTTCGACGCCGGTGCGCAGATCCTTGATACGGGAATCATCCAGTACGTAGGAGCGGATCTGGCTGCCCCAGCCGATGTCGGACTTGGTCTCTTCGAGGGCTTGCTTCTCAGCGTTCTGCTTTTGAATTTCCAGCTCGTAGAGCTTGGCCTTCAACTGCTTCATACACTGATCTTTGTTCTTGTGCTGGGAACGGTCGTTCTGGCACTGCACCACCACGCCGGTCGGCACGTGGGTGATACGCACCGCGGACTCGGTCCGGTTGACGTGCTGACCACCGGCACCGGAGGCGCGGTAGACGTCGATGCGAAGATCAGCCGGGTTGATCTCGATCTCGATGTCATCATCGATCTCGGGGTAGACGAACACGGAGCAGAACGAGGTGTGGCGACGGCCACCGGAATCGAACGGCGACTTGCGTACCAGGCGGTGCACGCCGGTCTCGGTGCGCAGCCAGCCGAAGGCATACTCGCCGGTGAACTTGATGGTGGCGGACTTGATGCCGGCCACGTCGCCCTCGGAGCATTCGATGAGCTCGGGCTTGTAGCCGTGGGCATCACCCCAGCGCAGGTACATGCGCAGCACCATGTTGGCCCAGTCCTGGGCCTCGGTGCCGCCGGAACCGGACTGGATGTCGATGTAGCAGTCGGAACCGTCGTGCTGACCGGAGAACATGCGACGGAACTCGAGATCCACCAGCTTGGCCTCCAGCTCGTCCGCTTCGACCACGGCTTCGTTGAAGGTCTCTTCGTCTTCGCCTTCGACGGCCAGGCTGACCAGCATCTCGACGTCATCGACGCCCTGGGTCAGGGTATCGATGGTGCTGACGACGTTCTCCAGGGAGACGCGCTCCTTGCCCAGCGCCTGTGCGCGCTCGGGTTCGTTCCAGACATCCGGCTGTTCCAGCTCGGCATTGACCTCTTCTAGACGCTCTTTCTTGGCGTCATAGTCAAAGGTACCCCCTAAGCAGCTCGGTCCTCTCAGACAGCTCCTTAAGCTTGTTTAATACAGGATTGACTTCAAACATCGTGAAAACTCTCGGGGTCGATGTGATTTAAAAACGGGATATTCTAGCCAATTGCAGAAGGAATAAACAGGGTTGGCTGGCCCCGCTCTTTTTCCTGCTCCAATTTTCCGCAGCATTTTTAAAATTTCCGCGTAAAATATCGTCACTCACGCCATTCTCCGCTTCAGTTTTGCGCAGATTGGCCGCTAACAACACACAGTGCCACGCACTCCCGATTGATCCTGTTCCCGACCCCCACAAGAAGAAAACACGATGAAAAACCTATCACTCAAGCAGAAGATACTGTTGTCTGTGGTCATCGCCTTGTCACTGGTGATCCTGCTGCTCTCCTGGCAGAGCTACACCAGCCAGAAGTCCATGCTGCTGCAAGGCAGTCAGGAACAGGTGCAGCGCCTTGGCAGCCAGCAGGCCGCCAGCGTCAGCGACTGGCTTGCCGCCCGTCGTGACGTCATCCAGGCCCTTGGCAACAAGGCCGGTGCCGAGCCCCTCAACGCCCTGCAACAGGCCCAGGTGTCCGGCCGTTTCCAGCTCACCTATTTCGGTGAGGGCAGCGGCAAGATGAACGACTCCGACCCCTCCATCAACCGCGACGGTTACGATCCCCGCTCCCGTGGCTGGTATCAGGAAGCCATGGCCAAGGGCGGCATGATCGTCACCAAACCCTACCTCGACGTGGCCTACAACATTCTGGTGGTGACCCTGGCCCAGCCTGCCCAGGGCGGCGTGGTGGGGGGGGATCTCTCCATCGCCTCCCTGGTGGATGACATCACCAAGATGAAGCTGCCTGCGGACGGCTTCGCCATCCTGATGCACAAGGATGGCACCGTCATCGCCTACAAGGATGCGGCCAAGGCGATGAAGCCAGCCAGCGAGATCGACAACGATCTGACCAATGCCCTGATCGAGCAGAGCAAGGCGAGCAACAGCCTGGTGCCTGCTTTCTTCGACAACGAGGGGCGTGACAAGCTGCTGTGGGCGACGGACATTCCGGACACCGACTGGGAGCTGGTGCTGGTACTGGACAAGAGCACCCTGGAGGCGCCGCTCTCCTCCCTGCTGATGACCCAGCTCGGCCTGGCCCTGCTGGTGCTGGTGGGCAGCATTCTCGCCATCTCCTGGCTGGTCAGCCTGCTGCTCGGTCCCCTCACCAAGGTGTCCCAGGCCCTGGCCCGCATCGCCGACGGTAACGGCGATCTGACCCAGCGCATCAAGATCGACGCCAATGACGAAGTGGGCCAGCTCGCCGGCAGCTTCAACCGCTTCGTGGGCAGCCAGCATCAGCTCATCGCCAACATCCGTCAGCTTGCCAACGAGCTGAACGCCGATGCCGAACGCAGTCTGGTGACCAACCAGGCCGCGGTGGAAGAGCTGCAACGCCAGCAACAGGAGGTGACCATGGTCGCCACCGCCGTTACCGAGATGGCGAGTGCCACCATGGAGATCGCGGGCAACGCCGAGAACACCGCTGCCGCCGCCCAGCAATCCGCCCAGAGCAGTGAACAGGGCAAGATCCTGGTGAACCAGACTCGCCAATCCATCAACAACCTGGCCGAGGAAGTGGGGCAGGCGACCGGCGTCATCGGCGAGCTGAGCCGTCACGCTCAGGCCATCTCCGGCATCCTCTCCACCATCCAGGGTATCGCCGAGCAGACCAACCTGCTGGCGCTGAACGCGGCCATCGAAGCGGCCCGTGCCGGCGAACAGGGTCGCGGTTTCGCCGTGGTGGCGGACGAGGTGCGGGTGTTGTCGCGCCGTACCCAGGATTCCACCCAGGAGATCCAGTCCACCATCGAAACCCTGCAACAGACCACGGCCCGCGCGGTGAGCCTGATGCAGACCAGCCAGGGGCTGGCGGACAACAGCGTGAAGGATGCCGACGCAGCCGCTGCGGCCCTGGAGGAGATCACCCAGGCCGTCAGCCTCATCTCTGACATGGCGGGTCAGATCGCCACCGCCGCCGAGGAGCAGACCCAGGTGACCGGTGAAATAACCCAGAACACCACCGCCATCAAGGATGTGAGCGACGAGATCACCGCTTCCGCCATGCGCGACCTGGATCAGGCGCACAACCTCAAGGGGCGTGCCACCAACCTGAACCAGCAGGTGTCGACCTTTATTTTGTAAGGAAGGTCAGGCCGCAGTCCTACCGTGGCGTCAGTAAAAAGCCCCGCACCTTGGTGCGGGGCTTTTTGTTGCCTGCCGTCGGCCCCTTGGTGGGGGTCGGGGCAGCGTCCAGGGACCAGCAAGCAAAGAGCCCACCGCAAGGTGGGCTCTGTCATACGGGGCCTGCGTCCGGGATCACAGGAAGGGCAGGGCCAGGAACAGCTTGATCACCACGGCGTTGATGATGTCGATGAAGAAGGCACCGACCATGGGCACCACCAGGAAGGCCAGGTGGGAGGGGCCAAAGCGCTGGGTGATGGCCTGCATGTTGGCAATGGCAGTGGGGGTGGCGCCGAGGCCGAAGCCGCAGTGACCCGCCGCCAGCACGGCCGCATCATAGTTGCGCCCCATGACCCGGAAGGTGACGAAGATGGCGTAGAGCGCCATGGCTACCGTCTGCACGGCCAGCAGGATGAAGATGGGCAGGGCCAGGCTTGCCAGCTCCCACAGCTTGAGGCTCATCAGCGCCATGGCGAGGAAGAGCGACAGGCTGACGTTGCCGAGCAGGGAGACCTCACGGTCGCTCACTTCGTGCCAGTTGAGCAGGGTGAGCAGGTTGCGCAGCAGCACGCCGACAAAGAGCACGCAGACGAAGATCGGCAACTCGAAGACGCCGCCCTTGAGGTAGAGGGCCAGCATTTCGCCCCCTTTCAGGCTGATGGCGATGAGTGCCAGGGTCTCGATCAGGCTGAAGGTGGTGAGCGGGCGCTCCATGTCCGGCATCTCGAAGCCCTGGGGGGCGCCGTCACGGTTGTGCTCCTCACCGGGCACCTGCACCTTCTTCACCAGATAACGGGCCACCGGGCCGCCGATGAGGCCCCCCAGCACCAGGCCGAAGGTGGCACAGGCAATCGCCAGCTCGGCGGCGGATTGCACGCCGTACTTCTCGGTGAAGATGGAGCCCCAGGCCGCCCCGGTGCCGTGGCCGCCGGAGAGGGTGATGGAGCCGGCCAGCAGCCCCATGTGGGGATCCAGCCCCAGCAGGGTGGCCAGACCCACCCCCAGGCTGTTCTGCACCAGCAGCAGGCCGGTGACCACCAGCAGGAAGGTGGCCACCGCCTTGCCGCCGCGCTTGAGGCTGCCCAGATCGGCGGAGAGGCCGATGGAGGCGAAGAAGGTCAGCATCAGGGCCGTCTGCAGGCTGGTATCAAATTGCAGCTCGATCTGCAGGGTGGAACGCAGCACCAGCAGCACCAGGGCAACCACCAGGCCACCGGCCACGGGTTTGGGGATGTTGAAAGTGCGCAGGGGTCCTATCTTGTTGACCAGCAGGCGGCCAAGCAGCAGCACCAGGGTCGCGGCGACCAGGGTGGCGTAGGCATCAAGTTGTAGCATTCAGTGCTCCCATGTTGATCGGCTGT
Source organism: Aeromonas sp. ASNIH8 (assembly GCF_002919855.1). Taxonomy (NCBI): domain Bacteria; kingdom Pseudomonadati; phylum Pseudomonadota; class Gammaproteobacteria; order Aeromonadales; family Aeromonadaceae; genus Aeromonas; species Aeromonas sp. ASNIH8. The sequence goes on from NZ_PQLN01000013.1 coordinate 45,729, forward strand.
GTCTTTGGCGAGAAAGACTCACGGATCCAGCCGGGATGAAACAGAGTGGCGAACGCGCCAGTGACAGAGGGGCCGCAGCCCCGTCCCTCTGCATAAGAGGGGGTCGACACGAGCCCGTGTTTGTCGGGCGTCCAGATGAGATTTGTGAAAAATCCGCCGGATACTAGCAAAAAACACCAAGTACATCCACATATGTCACATTAATGATTAAAACATGGTGTTAACATGGCATTTAAAACTGCCTCGCTGAGTGTGCTCCGGATCGCAACAATGCTGCCGCGGCTGTCATTTGCAGCGGCACTCTTTATAATTCGCCCGGTTCCGCCCCCACGGGAGGACACAGACCCTCAAGAGGTCTGCTGATGACCGATATTGAGCCCGCCCGCACCATCTGAAGGACGGGGGCTGTATCGGTTGAGCCCTGTTTGATTTGCCGGTTTCCAGTCCAGAGAGAGGAGAGGGTGTGAAGAAGTCCATCTACATTGCCTACACAGGCGGCACCATAGGGATGCAGCGTTCCGACCACGGTTATGTACCGATGGCGGGCTTCATGGAGGACTGTCTGGCACGGATGCCCGAGTTCCATCGACCGGAAATGCCCGATTACCATATCCACGAATATGCCCCCCTCATCGACTCTTCCGACATGACGCCGGCAGACTGGCAGCGCATCGCCGAGGATATCAAGGGCAACTACGACAAGTACGACGGTTTCGTCATTCTGCACGGCACCGACACCATGTCGTTCACCGCGTCTGCGCTCTCCTTCATGCTCGAAGATCTGCACAAGCCGGTCATCATCACCGGCTCCCAGATCCCCCTGGCCGAGCTGCGCTCGGACGGTCAGCAGAACCTGCTCAACGCCCTCTATATCGCGGCCAACTACCCGATCCACGAGGTGACGCTCTTCTTCAACAACCAGCTCTATCGCGGCAACCGCAGCAAGAAGGTGCATGCCGACGGCTTCCACGCCTTCGACTCGCCCAACTACCCGCCCCTGCTCAATGCCGGTATCGCCATCTCCCTGGAGGCAGGTGAGCTGGGAGTGCCGTGCGATCGCCCCCTGGTGCTGCACGACATCACCCCCCAGCCCATCGGGGTGGTGACCCTCTACCCGGGGATCTCGGCTGAGGTGATAGCGAACATCCTGCAACAGCCGGTGCGTGCGCTGATCCTGCTCTCCTTCGGGGTGGGCAATGCGCCCCAGAACCCGGCCATGCTGGCGCTGCTCTCAGAGGCGTCTGCCCGGGGCGTCATCATCGTCAACCTGAGCCAGTGCCTGCACGGCAAGGTCAACATGGGGGGCTATGCCACCGGCAACGCCCTCTCCCGTGCGGGAGTCATCTCGGGCTTCGACATGACCGCCGAGGCGGCGCTCACCAAGCTGCACTTCCTGCTGAGCCAGGATCTGCCGGCGCCGCGCATCCGCGAGCTGATGCAGCAGTCCCTGCGGGGTGAACTGACCCCCTGACTTTCCCTCCCACCCAACCCTCTCCCAGCGGGAGAGGGGATAGATCGAGGTGGCGAGGTTTGCCATGAAGATCGCCGGCAGGTGGCCCGCTGACTGCTCGCAGGTGCGTGCCAGTTCCCTTCTCCCCTGGTGGGAGAAGGGCCGGGGATGAGGGGGATGAGTCATCCTGCATAGAGAGGAAAAAAAGAGGGGAGCCATAATGGCTCCCCTCTTTCGTTTCGTTACCGCGATAGGTGACGTGCGGCCTGCCTCAGTGGCTAAGGTCGACCCGCACTATCTCTTCCTCGTCGCGATATTGGCGCTTGAGCTCGCTCTTGCTCTTCATCACGATCTCGCCGTCACGGCCGATGTTCATGTGCTCGGGGTTCTCAAGGTGCATCGCCTGCCAGGCCATCACGGCCTGCAGGGAGGTGGCCTTCTGCTCCTCGGTGAGGGGCTTGCCATCCGGCCATTTGCCGAGCTCGACCGCAGTCTTGAGTCGCTCGTACACCTCTTTGGGCATCTGCGCTATCGCTTGTTGAAACGTCACTTGCTGAGACGACATCCGGCCTCTCCTTGAAAATTGAGCCATGAACACGGGTTCAGGCGGGCAGATCCTGTCGGACTATACCGGTAGATCCTGGCGGACTACGCCAGCCATCTGCTCCATCACCCGGACTACCTGACAACTGTACCCGAACTCGTTGTCATACCACACGTAGAGCACGCAGTGATCCCCCTCGGCGATGGTGGCCTGGGAGTCGACGATGCCCGCAAAACGGGAGCCCACCATGTCGGAGGAGACCAGCTCGGTGCTGGCACTGAAGTCGATCTGGCGATGCAGGGCCGAGCTCAGTGCCATCTGCTGCAGATAGGCGTTGAGGCTCTCCCGATCGGTGGTCTGCTCCAGCGACAGGTTGATGATGGCCAGGGACACGTTGGGTGTGGGCACCCGGATGGCGTTGCCGGTCAACTTGCCCTTGAGCTCCGGCAGCGCCTTGGCCACCGCCTTGGCGGCGCCGGTGCTGGTCATCACCATGTTGAGGGCTGCGCTGCGACCGCGGCGCTCGCCCTTGTGATAGTTGTCGATGAGGTTCTGATCGTTGGTATAGGAGTGGACCGTCTCCACGTGGCCGTGGCGGATGCCGTACTTGTCCTGCATCACCTTGAGCACCGGGGTGATGGCGTTGGTGGTGCAGGAGGCGGCGGAGACTATCTTGTCATCCGGACCTATCACCTCGTGGTTGACCCCGAACACCACGTTCTTCATCTCCCCCTTGCCGGGGGCGGTCAGCAGCACCCGGGCGGCGCCGCGGGCCTTGAGGTGCTCGGACAGGCCCGCCTCGTCACGCCAGACGCCGGTGTTGTCGACGATCAGCGCATTGTCGATGCCGTAGGCGGTGTAGTCGATGTCGGCCGGGCTGTTGGCGTAGATCACCTGGATGAAGGTGCCATTGGCGATGATGGCACTGCGTTCAGCATCCACCTCGATGGAGCCGTTGAAGGGGCCGTGCACCGAATCGCGGCGCAACAGGCTGGCACGCTTCTCCAGATCCCCGTCGCGACCGCCGCGCACCACGATGGCGCGCAGGCGCAGGGAGTTGGCGGCGCCGGTGCGCTCGATGAGCAGACGGGCCAGCAGGCGGCCGATGCGGCCGAAGCCGTAGAGCACCACGTCGGTCGGGGCGGGCACAGCACTGCGGTTCAGGGCCGGTGCCAGCTTGGCGCGCAGATAGTCCTCAATGCCGGCTTCATCCTGGTGATCCTGCCAGTAGCCCACGGCCAGTTTGCCGAGATCGACTTCGGCGGCGGTGGGGTTCAGGGCGACGATGGCGCGCAGGAGAGGGAAGCTTTGCTGGATGGGCAGCGGGGTGCCCTGGTGGCGGCGAACGACCCGGTGGGCCTTGAGGATATCGATGGTGGAGGCGTTTTGCAGCGGGCGTCCGTAGAGGGTGATCTCTATCCCTTGCTGTCGGTAGAGGCGACCTATCAAGGGTTGCATGGCTTCGGCGAGCTCCTGGCTCTCCTGCCACGCCTGCAAGTAGTGCTCGTGGGTCATTAACCAGATCCTTTTATTTCACGTTGTTGAAGCAAGTTGCCTGGGCAAATTGAAATTCGTCGAAGGCAGATCAGTGTAGGGCTGATGGTTTCGTTATATTATTCTGCAATCGCGGCCTTATACGGCGCGCGCATTGTAATGGATATGTAGCCTGTTTGCTAGTTGGCGGTGGCCGGTGCGGGTTGCGATTGTTATCAACCAGATGTGAACCATGACCCTATTCTCACAGCGTCCGTTACTGCTTTCCCTCGCTTGTTGCCTGACGTTGACGGCCTGCGACGACGACAGGATCCACAACATCTGCTCCCAATATCCCGCCCTGTGCGCGGACCTGGTGGACGACGGCTGGTGTCGCTATGAGCGCAGCGACGTCATTCGCGGTCGTTACTATCTCCAGGAAGAGGGGACGGACAGGCGCAAGTACGATCTGATGCGCGGCCTGGAGCGTTATCTGCAGTGCGCCGAGCACTCCACCAATATCGAGTACAAGCGTGCCAGGGAGCAGAAGAGCCCCAGAGTGGAAGGGATGCTGGCCGCCGGCCGTCAACTGGAGCAACTGGATGCTCAGACCCGGGGTTCCCGGGATCCCTACCTGCTGCTCTGGCACTGGACCAACAACACCAGTCCCGAGGCCCGCACCAGCTTCCTCGCGCAGGAGGGGACGCCGAGCCTCGAGGAGCCCGAGCTGCAACTGGCGCTCGGCGGCATTTATGCCAAGAGCGAGCCCGAGAAGGCCATCAGGCTGATGCACCATGCGCTCTCCCTCTATCGGGAGGGGGACAAGGTCAACAGCCGGATCCTCACTGCCCTCAGCACCCTCTACATGGGGCAGAAGCGATTTGATCAGGCCTATCTGTGGGGCAAGGTGAGCGAGTCATTCCAGGAGAGCCCCGAGGTCTCCGCCACCCGGCTCGGCATTTACCATGCCATCGGCAAGGAGGAGCAGGAGACGCTGGACGACCAGGCGGCCACCATCGTCGATGCACTCAGGCAGGGGAGCTACCGCACACCATGAATCCGACCCTGTCAGAAGCCCGGGAGTGGGCCCATCCCTTCGATATCCGTCTCGTGCACGGCCAGATCCGCGGCGAGGACAGGGTGCTTGAACGGGCCACGGTGAGGGCCGTGGTGATGCGTGGTGATCGACTGCTGCTGGTGCACTCCCGCGTCAATGGGGATCTCATGTTCCCCGGGGGCGGCATCGAGCACGGGGAGGCGCACGATGCGGCCCTGGCCCGGGAGCTGCGGGAAGAGTGTGGCGCCGAGCTGGTGGCCGTGGGCCCCCTGCTGGGAGAGACCCGGGAGTATCGTGCCGCGCGCGAGCCGGATTACGATGCCTACTGCATCCGATCGTCCTATTACCTCTGCCGGGTCGGGGAGGACTGGAGTGCACCGCGCCCCCAGCCCTACGAGATCCGGCTCGGCTTTACGCCGGGCTGGTTCCCCCTGGCCGAGGCACTGCAAACCAACAAGACCCAGCTGGCGGGTCCCTGTCCCCAGTGGACGGCGCGAGAGACCCGGGTGCTGGCAGAGTTGCACAGCTGGCAAGCGTCCGGCTTGCTGACCTGACAAGGCCGCTTGCCCCATAAAAAAACCGCCTGTCGGCGGTTTTTTTATGGCTGTCCCCGGCGTCAGGGGAGACAGACCGGGCAGAAGGCGTAGGTGCCCTGGGGATCGTTGAAGCGGGTCAGCGGGTCCAGAGTGCGGTTCATCTCCAGCAGCGCCTTGCCAAGCCCGGCGGGCAGCCAGCTTTGCAGGTGCGGGGCCAGCGCCTGGGCGCTGCTGTCAAACAGCTCGCGCAGGAACTTGTCCCTGGCAGACTCTTCCGGTGCGATGGGGGTGACCTGCCAGCTCTTGAGGTTGGCGAGATCGGCGGCCGCCTTGAGGGCGTCATCCAGATTGCCGAACTCGTCCACCAGCCCCAGTGCCTTGGCATCCTGCCCGGTCCAGACCCGGCCTTCGGCGGCTTTTTCCGCCTCTTCCGGGCTAAGGCCCCGGCCCTTGCCCACCAGGCCGACAAAGCGTTGATAGGTGTCTTCCACGCTCAGTTGAATGGCTTCACCCACGTGATCCGGCAGGGCACGGGTCAGCCCGACCCCCACGAAGTCGGTGGTGCCGACGCCGTCGGTGTGTACCCCGTACTGGGAGAGCGCCTTGTCGATGGTGGCGAACATGCCGAACACCCCGATGGAGCCGGTGAGGGTGGTGGGGGAGGCGAAGATCTTGTCCGCATCGGCGGAGATCCAGTAGCCACCGGAGGCGGCGTAGCTGCCCATGGAGATGACCACCGGCTTGCCTGCCTGTTTCAGGGCCAGCAATTCGGCGCGGATCTGCTCGGCGGCGAAGGCGCTGCCGCCCGGGCTGTCCACTCGCAGCACCACGGCTTTCACCTGATCGTCACGGCGGGCCTCGGCCAGCAGATCGGCAAGGCTGTCGCCGCCGATGGTGCCGGCAGGCTGGACGCCATCCATGATGGCGCCGCTGGCGGTGATGAGGCCTACCTCATCCTTGCCGCTCTGGGGGTATTGCTCCGGGATGGCGGCCAGATACTCTTTCAGGCCCACGCCCTTCCAGCCGTGATCATCGGCCTCGCCCACTTCCTTGATCACCGCCTGGGTCATCTCGTCGCGGGTGGCGAGCTGATCCACCAGACCGTTGTCGAGGGCGTAGCTGGCCGCATTGCCACCGGCCTTGCGCAGCAGTTCGAGGAAGTGATCCTTGTTCGGTGCCACGGCATCAGGCTCGATCTCCCGCTGCTCCGCCACGTCGGCCACATAGGATTGCCACAGCTGATCCAGCCAGCGCTGGTTCGCCTCCTTGCTCTCGGGGGACATCTCGTCCCGGGTGTAGGGCTCGACGAAGGACTTGTAGGTGCCGACCTTGAAGACGTGCGGGGTGATGTTGAGCTTCTCCAGTGCCGACTTGAAGTAGGTCTGGTAGACACCCAGCCCCTCGATCAGCACGGCACCACTCTGGTTGAGCAGCACGTGGTCGGCGTGGGCGGCGAGCAGATAGGCCCCCTGGCTGTAGTAGTCCGCCATGGCGATGACCGGCTTGCCGCTCTCCTTGAAGGCGTCGATGGCGGCCGTCACCTCCTGCAGTTTGGAGAGGCTGGCCCCTTGCAGACCCTGGGGCTTGATCACCAGCGCCTTGATGCGATCGTCATTCCCCGCGCTCTTGATGGCCCACAGCAGATCGGAGAGGACGATTTCGCTTGGCTGCTCGTCCCCCTTGTCCATCTGCCTGAGCAGTTGCACCGTGGGATCGGTCTGGGTGCGCTGTTCTACCAGCACACCGGAGAGATTGAGGGTGAGCGCCCCCTCGATGGGGGTGCTTGGGGTCTCGCTCTGGCTGACGCTGAAGACAATGACCAGCACGACGAGAAGAAACAGCAGGTTGACCAGCATCAAGCGGGTAAAGTTGAGCAGGCGCCAGAGGCTGCGAAAGAGCCATCCCAGACCTTTGAAAATAGACATAGCTGCGTTGTCGCCCTGTTAATGGGTTGAGAGCCGCCATTATTAACCAGTTGCGCAGCCAATTGCCATTTCCCCTTGAGTCGACTGCCTCCCCGCCACTTCGGAACACGGCTGTTCGCTGAAGAAATGTCCAAACATTTGTTTGAAAAAGGGTTTTCGATTCTTTACTCTAGCTCCAGCTTGATAACAAAAAATTAACTGAAAGGCCCGATGAGCCGGCCCCATCTCCACCCCCCCCCTTCTTTTTACTGCCCGTCACCCGAGGCAGCCAGGAAGGCTGGAGCATGACCCCGTGCACATCGACCTCGACAAGGAGTGCATCATGAGCCGTTATCCCACGCTGCTGACCCCCCTCGATCTGGGTTTTACCCAGTTGCGCAACCGCGTACTGATGGGGTCCATGCACACCGGCCTCGAGGAGGAAAAAGGGGGCTTTGACAAGCTGGCCGCCTTCTATGGTGAGCGGGCCCGTGGCGGGGTCGGTCTCATCGTGACCGGCGGTATCGCCCCCAATTTGCGGGGGCGGCTGGTGCCCCACGGATCCCAGCTGAGCTTTTCCTGGCAGGTAGCCAAACACCGCAAGGTGACCGAGGCGGTGCACCAGGAAGGGGGCAAGATAGCGCTGCAGATCCTTCATGCGGGCCGCTATGCCTACCATCCGTTCAGCCTGGCGCCGAGCGCCCTCAAGGCTCCCATCTCCCCGTTCAAGCCGCGGGCCATGAGCGAGCGGCAGATCCGCGGCACCATTCGCGACTTCGCCGCCACTGCGGCGCTGGCCAAGGCGGCCGGTTATGACGGGGTCGAGGTGATGGGGTCGGAAGGCTATCTCATCAACCAGTTCATCTGCGAACGTACCAACAAGCGCACCGATGGCTGGGGCGGCAGCAGCGAAAACCGCATGCGCTTCCCGGTGGAGATTGTCCGCGCCATCCGTGAGCGGGTGGGCACGGATTTCATCATCATCTTCCGCCTCTCCATGCTGGATCTGGTGGAGCAGGGCTCCTCCCTTGAGGAAGTGATCGCACTTGGCCGGGCACTGGAGCAGGTGGGGGTCACCCTCATCAACACCGGTATAGGCTGGCACGAGGCGCGCATTCCCACCATCGCCACCAGCGTGCCGCGCGGTGCCTTTAGCTGGGTGACCGCCGAGCTGAAAAAGCACCTCAAGGTGCCCCTCATCACCACCAACCGCATCAACACCCCCGAGGTGGCGGAGCGCATCCTGGCGGGCGGCGAAGCGGACATGGTCTCCATGGCGCGCCCCTTCCTGGCAGACCCCGAATTCGTCATCAAGGCGGCTGAAGACAGGGCGGACGAGATCAACACCTGCATCGCCTGCAACCAGGCCTGCCTCGACCACGTGTTCAAGCAAAAGCGTGCCTCCTGCCTGGTCAACCCCCGCGCCTGTTTCGAGACCGAGTTGACGTTTGGCCGGGTGCCCCAGCCCAAGAAGCTGGCGGTGGTGGGGGCGGGTCCTGCGGGGCTGGCGTTTGCCTGCTACGCAGCCGAGCGGGGCCATCAGGTAAGCCTGTTCGATCAGGCGAGCGAAATCGGCGGCCAGTTCAACTTTGCCAAGCAGATCCCGGGCAAGGAGGAGTTTCACGAGACCCTGCGCTACTTTGCCAAACGGCTTGAGAAGTGCGGCGTCGAGCTCTATCTGGGCCAGCGCCAGAGTGCCGAGAGCCTGCTGGGCGGCGGTTTTGACGAGGTGATCCTCGCCACCGGCATCCGCCCGCGCACCCCCAATATCCCGGGTATCGAGCACCCCAAGGTGTTGAGCTATCTGGATGTGCTGCGGGATCACAAGCCGGTGGGCGAGAAGGTGGCGGTCATCGGCGCCGGCGGCATCGGCTTTGACGTGGCCGAATACCTGGTGGAGAAGAGAGGAGCGCCGGATGCTGAAAGCCATCGCGATCACTGGCTCAAGGAGTGGGGTATCGACAAGCAACTGGGTGAGCGCGGCGGCCTGACTACCCCCGAGATCGATGCCCCCGAGCGCCAGATCTGGTTGCTCCAGCGCAAGGAGAGCAAGGTGGGCGACGGCCTTGGCAAGACCACTGGCTGGATCCATCGCACCGTGCTCAAGAATCGCAAGGTGCAGATGCTCTCCGGCGTCCAGTACCTGCGTATCGACGATGCCGGGCTTCACATCCAGGTGGGCGACCAGCAGCAGTGCCTGCCGGTGGATCAGGTGATCATCTGTGCCGGACAGGAGCCCCTCAAGGAGCTGCAGGCCGGTCTGCAGGCTGCTGGCAAGCCGGTGCACATCATCGGCGGTGCCGACGTGGCCGCCGAGCTGGATGCCAAACGCGCCATCCGGCAAGGGGCGGAGCTGGCTGCCGTCATCTAGCCGCCCGACCCTTTCGTATCCTGACAAACCCCTGAACCTCAGGGGTTTTCTTCATCCGGTGCTGTGCTAAGGTAGCGCCATCATCGCCTTTGACAAGGAACTGCCCCATGGATGCCCTCCATCTGTTACTCAATCGCCACTCCTGTGGTCGTCTGGCCGAGCCTGCCCCGAGTGGCGAAGTGCTCGACAATATCCTCAAGGCCGGGCTGCGGGCGCCGGATCACGGCACTCTGACCCCCTGGCAGTTCATCCTGTTTGAAGGGGAGGGGCGTGAGCGTCTGGGGACATTACTGGCTGATGCCGCCCTTGCCCGTGGCGAGGATGCGGACAGTGTCGAGAAGTGCCGCGCCGCGCCACTGCGTGCTCCCCTGGTGATCGCGGTGGCGACCCGTTATCAGGCGCACCCCAAGGTACCGAAACTGGAGCAGGAGCTCTCTGCCGGTTGCGCCCTGATGGCGATGCAGATGGCGGCCCAGGCCCAGGGCTTCAACGGCATCTGGCGCTCCGGCTGGTTCATCTTCGACGAGCAGATCCATGGTGCACTGGGGCTGGCACCGGAGGATCAACTGGTGGGCTTCCTCTACCTTGGCACCCCCATGCTGGAGGCCCGCAAGCTGCGCGAGTTGCCCATCCAGGACTTCGTGCGCAGCTTCTGAAGCACAGAATGCCAAAAGCCCTGATTATTCAGGGCTTTTTTGTTTTCTGACAAAGCCGTCAGGCTGTACTGATAAATGTGCACTTGCCAAGAGGGTAGAAGGGGGTTGGCCAGACATTTTTTGAATTGTGAGAGATTCTTCTCACTCCTGGTTTATTACGCTATGTAAAACGTTTGCGCCGCGTTATTATCCCACTGCCAGTTTAGAAGGTGACCCCTTCTAATTTTCTGCGATGAGAGTCGCAATTCCGTAGCACCTTTTTAGAGCCCAACGTCTTGATGACATTGGGCTTCATTTTTTGTAGGGCTGGCACGTCAGCGTTCTTTCTCCTCTTCCTCTTATCTACCTCACCCTGCCTTTTTGTGGCGATCTTTTGCACAGTCATGCGTGTGGCCTCGATTGGAATCAGGATCAGGGTCAAATATCCTGCATTTGCAGGTGAAATCCGGCCCGGGATCCGCCAGCATCGGCAGAGACAAGAGAGCCAGAGGCTTCCCTTCGACGTCGACTGTCCGCACCTTTGCCATCCGGAGGCCATATGTGGTTCAACCGCAAGCTTGAAAAAGAGAATCAACAGCTCAGGGAGGCGATGCTTCTCAAAGAGCAGCAGCACCAGAGCGAGCTGGCCGAATTGCGCGCCACCATCGGTGAATACGAGCACATGCAGCGCACCAGCCGGGAGCGTGGCGATCTCTTCAATCAGGTGATCTCCTGCCAGAACCAGGGAGGTGAGATGCTGCAGAGCGTGCGGGAAGCGCTGGCTGGCAGTGCCGAGCACCTGATGGCGGAAAAGGGAGCGCTCTGCGAGCTGGATCAGCTCTTTGCCCAGACCCGGGGCGCCATCACCCGTCTCTCCGATCGCGCCCATGCCATCACGGATGAGGCGGCTCGCAGCCTCGCAGCCGTCCATCAGCTCGATGCCAGTACATCCGCCATCAACCAGTTCGTGACCGCCATCCAGGGCATTTCGGATCAGACCAACCTGCTGGCACTCAATGCGGCCATCGAGGCGGCCAGGGCCGGTGAAGCTGGTCGAGGATTCGCCGTGGTCGCCGATGAGGTGCGTCAGCTGGCGAGCAAGGCTCATGAAGCCAGCAGCCAGATCGAGGTGCTGGTCAGGCAGATAGTGGCCCAGGCGCAGGAGATCAAGTCCATCATCGATGACAACCAGGCCAGTGCCGCCGAGGTGGCGACCTCCTCCTCCCAGATCGATGTGGTGGTGACCCAGGTGCTTGCACAATCAGGCCGGATGCAGCAGGTGATCCACAGTGCGGCCTCCACCTCCTTCCTCAATACCACCAAGCTGGATCACGCCGTCTGGAAGAACACCATCTATCGGCTCATCGATCAGCAGCATTTTCACGAGCCGGTGAGCGACCACGCTCAGTGCAGGCTGGGCAAATGGTATTTCGAGGGGCAGGGTGCGGAGCTCTTCGCCCACAAGCCGGGCTTTCGTGAACTGGACGGGCCCCACAAGCGGGTCCACGAGAGCGGCAAGGCCGCCCTGCACGCGCGCGAGCAGGGGGATATCAAAAGCATGGTCGAGCAGCTCAAGACCATGGAAAACGCCAGCATGCAGGTGGTGCACTGCATCGACCGCTTGCTGGAAAGCGCCTGAGCGAGCCTCTGGCCTTCCGCTCAACCTTTGACTGGCAGCAGCCGTGCCGGGTTGCCTGCCACCCTGGCACCGGCCGGTACATCTCTGGTCACGACCGAGCCCGCACCCACGACGGCTTCCCGCCCTATGGTGACGCCGGGAAGCAGAATGGCGCCGCCGCCTATCCAGACCCTGTCTTCGATGGTGACCGGCAGCGCCGTCTCAACCCCCTGAATGCGCTCATCGGCGTCCAGCGCATGGGCGGCGGTGTAGATCTGCACGTTCGGCCCAATCATCACCTCGGCACCGATGTGAATGGGGGCATTGTCCAGCAGGGTGGCCCCCATGTTGATGTAGCTGCCCTTGCCAAGGTGGATGTGGCGGCCATAGGTGCAGTAGAGGGGCGGGCAGATGAAGGCACCCTGGGCCAGCTCGCCGACGATCTGCTGCAGCAGCGCCAGTTGTTCATCCTCCTCGTCGCTGCGATTGAAGCGGCGGTACAGGAGGGCCGTCTCCCGGCGCAACAGATCCAGCTCTGGTGCCATGCAGTTGTAAGGCTGGCTGGCGATCATCTTCTCGTATTCGGTCATGACTGGGCCTCGATGGGGTGGAGGAAGAGAGGATAAGCCATCGGGGGGGCAGAGAAGCGTGAGGCTCTCCCCAGAGTGGGCAGAAGGAGAACGGGCGTCCGGAAACGACAAGGGCACCCTGGGGTGCCCTTGTCGTTCAACGACCTAAGTGTTGCCGCTGTGGCCTGTCAGCCGAGTGTGTGGCCAATGGGTTGGCAACTGCCGTGGCTTGTTGTTTATCAGCCGAGTGTGCGGCCGATGGGTTGGCAGCCACCGTGGCTTGTTGCTTATCAGCCGAGTATGCGGCTGATGGGTTGGCAACTGCCGTGGCCTGTTGCTTGTCAGCCGAGTATGCGGCCGATGGGTTGGCAACAGCCATGGCTTGTTGCTTATCAGCCGAGTGTGCGGCTGATGGGTTGGCAACTGCCGTGGCTTGTTGCTTATCAGCCGAGTGTGCGGCCGATGGGTTGGCAGCCACCGTGGCTTGTTGTTTATCAGCCGAGTTTGCGGCCGGAGAGGCGGCACCACTCTTCCTTCACCGCAGTCGGGTCCATCTCGAACCACTGGCCGTAGATGGTCTCCAGCTCCGGCGCCTGGCTTTCCAGCACGCCGGAGAGGGCCATCAGGCTGCCCGCCTTGCCGTGGCCGGCGATAAGCGGCGCCAGCTCCCGCAGCGGGCCGGCCAGGATGTTGGCGACCACCACGTCTGCTTCGACGTCTTGCGGCTGATCCGCCGGCAGGTAGAGTTCGATCTGGTCGGCTACGCCATTTCGCTCGGCGTTGTCACGGCTGGCCTGGATGGCCTGAGGATCGATGTCGATGCCGATGACCCGGGCTGCCCCCAGTTTCAGGGCGGCGATGCCGAGGATGCCGGAGCCGCAACCAAAGTCCACCACGGTTTTGCCGGCCAGATCCAGCCCGTCCAGCCACTGCAGGCAGAGCGCCGTGGTGGGGTGGGTACCGGTGCCGAAGGCCAGGCCCGGGTCCAGCATGACGTTGACCGCATCGGGGTTCGGCACGTCGCGCCAGCTCGGGCAGATCCAGAGCCGCTCGCCGAACTGCATGGGGTGGAAGTGATCCATCCATTCGCGCACCCAGTCCTTGTCTTCCAGCTGCTCGACCTTGTAGCCCACGTCTTCACCGAAGATCTGCTGGAAGAAGGCGATGGTGGGAGCCGGATCGGTTTCGGCGTCGAACAGTCCCATTACTTCGGTCTCGCCCCAGAGCGGGGTTTCACCGGGCATGGGCTCATAGACGGGCACATCCTTGGCATCCATAAAGGTCACCGCCTGGGCCCCACGCCCCAGCAGCATGTTGCTCACCTTGTCTGCGGTCTTGGCAGTGGCGTTGATTCGAATTTGTATCCAGGGCATGGCGTCGGCTCTTCATAAATGTGAAACCGCGGGATTCTATCATCATGGGCCCGTGCTGTCGTGGTTTGACCATGACCTCATGGAGAAGGGAGGCCACCCTGCCAAGTTGGCACGGTTAATGTATTCCTTCATGGGTGACGGGAAGCAACTTGTTCCCGCTGAATGCTTTGCTCTATGAAGTTCCGTCATCTTTTTTCAGCCACCTTCGGGTGGCTTTTTTTATGCCGGTGCGCTGAAAAACGGTTAATTGGGAGGAAAAAGCAGAGATTGGCACGCTATCTGCAAAGTTACAGATGTCCTGCATAAGGATATGTGTGTGATTGTTACCCCAACGTTCAGGTTTTTAGGGCCATCCCGACGGGATGGCCTCTTTTTTATGGTTTTTTCGGGGGAGATGCCCCGTCAGGGACAAAGGTCACCTGTGGGGCTGTGCACTCTTGGGGCTTGTCACTGGTGATTTCACCCCATGATGGTGCATTTATTTACCTACAAGGGAATAGGCTGGACGGTAAGGCCCGCTTGGGCTGTGCCTCAGCGATGGAAGCCGCTCATGTCGATCACCAGCTTGCCCACCATGCGACCCGCTTCCAGCTCGGCATGAGCCCGGGCCAGGGTGAGGGGCGTCAGTTCGGGCACCACCTTGCTGAGGGTGGTCTTGAGCACCCCTTCATCGATCAGGGCCGCGACCCGGCCGAGCAGGTTGTGCTGCTCGATCATGTCCGGGGTCTGGAACAGGGAGCGGGTAAACATGAACTCCTGGCTGAAGGTGACGCTCTTGGGTTTGAGCAGACCCAGATCCCAGGGGTCACTGGACTCGGCGATGGTGCAGATGTGACCAAACGGACGGATGAGGCTGGCCATGGTGTTCCAGTGCTGCTCGGTGGCGTTGGTGCAGAAGATGGCATCCACCTCGCTGATGCCGAGAGCCTTGAGCTCCGCCTGCAGATGGTGATGGCTCACCACCTGGTGGGCCCCCATGTCCAGGCACCACTCCCGGGTTTCGGGGCGCGATGCGGTGGCGATCACCTCCATGCCGGTGAGCTGGCGGGCCAGCTGGATGGCGATGGAACCGACCCCGCCGGCGCCCCCGATGATCAGCAGTCGCCCGGTGCTTTCGCGGGTGAGGCTCATGCGCTCGAACAGGGTTTCCCAGGCGGTGATGGCGGTGAGCGGCAGGGCGGCGGCTTCCAGATCGGTCAGGGTGACTGGGGCGATGGCGGCGATGCGCTCGTCCACCAGTTGCAGGGCGCTGTTGCTGCCCGGGCGGCTGATGTCGCCGGCATACCAGACCCTGTCACCGGCCTTGAACAGGGTGACGTCGCTACCGACGGCGATCACCTCGCCCACGGCGTCCCAGCCCAGCACGCGGGGGCTGCTTTCGACCTTGTCCTTGGGGGCACGTACCTTGGTGTCGACCGGATTGATGGAGGTGGCGTTGACCCGTACCAGCAGATCCCGCGGGCCCGGTGTCGGATCGGGCAGATCGCTCTCGATGAAGCAGTGGGGGTGGTTGCTTGGCAGATAGTGAGTCAGGGCGATGGCTTTCATGGCTTTTCCTTTCAAATAGCAGTGTTCGGGATTGCCACTCACTCTAGTCTGGATGATTATCAAGATTAAGATGGGTAATTGGTAAAGACTGTTTGAATATATGAACAATATGGAACTGGAGTTGATGGGGCTGTTCGCCACCGTGGTGGAGCAGGGGAGCTTCACCGGGGCGGCCGAGGTGCTCGGCATGCCCAAGTCCTCGGTGAGCCAGAAGATCTCGCGCCTTGAATCCCGGCTCGGGGTGAGGTTGCTGCAACGCACCACCCGCAGGCTCAGTCTGACACCCCAGGGGGAGGTCTATGTGGCCCATTGTCAGGAGCTGCTGGCACTGGCGCGCAGCGCCAATCTGGCGATGGCGCGGTTGCGCGCGGCTCCTGGAGGGCGGGTGCGGATCACTGCTCCCGAAGCCACGGGAACCTTGCTGCTTGGCCGGATACTGGCCGAATTTCGCGCCCTCTATCCCGAGGTGGTGCTGGAGCTGACCCTTTGCGATGAACAGCTGGATCTGGTGGGGGAAGGTTACGATCTGGCGCTGCGGGCGGCGCCGCTGAAAGATTCCAGCCTCATCTGTCGGCGCATCGGCCAGGTGGCGCGCCATCTGGTGGCATCTCCCGGTTACCTGGCGGCCAACGGGACGCCGCTCCAGCTCTCGGAACTGGCCGGACACGCCTGCCTGGTACATGGCTCCTTGCCGGTGTGGCCATTGCAGGAAGGGGGCTGGCGCCCTCGCGGGGCCTGCCAGAGCAACAGCCTGCTGGCGCTGCGGGAGCTGGCACTCCATGACGGGGGGATTGCCCTGCTGCCGGCCCATGTCTGCGGCGACGATCTGGCGGCGGGGCGACTGCTCAAGGTGCTGCCGGATCTCCTGGTTCCGGTGAACCCCTTCTATCTCATCTACCCGAGCCGGGAACACCTGGCCCCCGCCCTTCGCAGCCTGATGGACTTCGTGGCCGAACGTCTTCCCTTCGCCTGATCACTGGTGCTGGCCAAGGGGAGCCTGAGCCGGTTCGAGACCGAGCGGGACCGACTGGCGTTCTGCCAGCATGCGGATCTGCCCTTCGATGAGGCCTGCATGGGGGCCGAGCACCAGCACCAGCTGATGTTCGTTGAGCACGATCCAGGAGAGGCAACCCAGTCTGGCCAGGCAGGATTGATCCACCAGGGCCATGTCGCGAACCCGCAGGCTGAGGCGGGTCAGGCAGACGCTCATGGCTTGCAGGTTGTCCATGCCCCCCAGCATCTTGAGGTACTGGATAGCCAGCATCTGGGGATCGGTGGGGGCCACGGTCGCGAGCCGGGAGAGATCCTCGGCGATGGGTTTGTCCGGCAGACTGAGGGGGGCGTGTTCCAGCAGCCGGGAGAAGAGCAGGGCATAGACGACGAAGAAGAGGATGCCCAGGGGGATGAGCCAGAAGCTGTGCAGACCGGCGTGGTAGCTCAGCACCAGATCCAGCAATCCGGCAGAAAAGTAGCTGCCCACCTGGATGTCGAGCCCGCTGCAGATGGCCAGCGACAGCCCGGTCAGCAGGGCATGGGCCAGAAACAGCCAGGGAGCGGTGAAGGCAAACAGGAACTCGATGGGCTCCGTGATGCCCACCAGTGCCGAGGTGAGCGCCAGGGTGAGCAGCAGCCCTCCCTGGGGCAGTTGCTGCATCCGCTGGCGATGGATCCAGATGGCAAAACAGGCACCGGGCAGGCCGAACATGATGACCGGATAGAGCCCGGCCACATAGCCTTCATGCAGCGGCTGGGCGGTCGAGAGGGCTTGCAGGTTGCTCTCCCCCAGCCCGATGAGGCTGCCCAGCACCTGGTGCAGGCCGAGGGGGATCAGCAGCCGGTTCAGCACGCCGTAGCAGAAGGCGCCAAATGGCGTGGTGAGCAGATCGGAGGCGAGCAGGGTGAGCCCCTGTTCCAGCAGCGGCCAGAGGATGGAGAGGGGAAGCACCAGCAGCAGGCAGGCCAGCGCCGAGAGCAACATGCCCGGCAGATCTTCCTGCAGCGGGCGCAACCAGCCCGGCAGCCGCAGAGCGCGGGCCCGGGAGCAGACCATGGCGGTGACGAGCCCGGCCAGCAGGCCGCAGATCATGTCCGCATGCAGCCCGGGCACCAGGGTGCCCAGCGCCGAGCTCAGCAGCAGGAAGTTGACCGCACCGGCGAGCGCCTGGGCTCCTTGCCCCTGGCGACTCAACCCGAAGGCAATGGCCACCGCATAGATGAGCGGCATCTGGCTGAAGAGGGCGCGACCGGCGAGGGAGAGCACGGCGAGATCCAGCACGTCCGGTTGGCCGAGTCGGTGGAGCAGGGCGGCCAGGGGCAGGATGGAGACGGGCAGCAACAGGGCATAGCCGAGGCGCTGCAGGGACTGGGTCAGGATCTTTCTGGCGTTCTGGACTGGCATGGGGGCACGGTATTTGTGACGTGGCGCACATTTTACCCGTGAGCCCCCATTTGGGAATAGGCGAGCCTTCCTTTATTGATCCTTTTCTTAATTTTGATCAAACAATCGACGGACACGCTGATCCGGGGCAGGAGTGAGCAGGCTGACCAGGACAAAGGCCGCCAGGCCAAGGGCCAGGCTCGGGACGATGGCGTGCAGACCGGCCAGCTTGATCCCCCACTGGCTCAAGGTGCCGTAACAGAGGATGCCGCAGACCATGCTGGCCAGGGCTCCCGGGCCGTTGGCCCTGGACCAGTAGAGGCCGAGCACCAGGGGCCAGAGGAAGACCGCCTGCAGGCCGCCGAAGGCGAGCAGGTTGAGCCAGATGATCATCTCGGGGGGCTGGAGCGCCGCCAGCAGTACCAGGGTACCCAGGATCAGGGTGCAGAGCAGGGAGAGGCGCGGCACCCGGACCTCCAGCTTCTCCTGCCTGGGGTTGAGGTAATTGAGGTAGAGATCTTTCACCAGGGTGGCGGAGGCCTGGATCAGCTGGGAGTCGATAGTGGACATGATGGCCGCCATGGGGGCGGCCAGGAAGACCCCGGCCAGCCAGGGGGGGAGCACCTCCATCATCAGGGAGGGCATGATCTTGTCCGGGCTGTCCATGCCGGGCAGGATGGCGCGGCCCAGCGCCCCGGCCAGGTGCATGCCGAACATCAGCAGGGCGCAGACGATGGTGCCGATGAGGATGCCCCGGTGCAGCGCCTTGCTGTCCCGGTAGCCAAAGCAGCGCAGCGCCGAGTGGGGCAAGCCCACCACCCCGATGCAGACCAGCACCCAGAAGCTCAGCATGAAGGGCTGGGTCAGCATGTCGCCGGCCCCCTGGGGGCTCACCAGCTTGGGATCTATCTCGTTGAGCTGGTGGACAAGATTCGGCAACCCGTCACCGGCGATGAGGATGCCCGCCAGCAGGGCGCCAGTGCCGATGAGCATCACAATGCCCTGCAGGGCATCCGTCATCACCACGGCGCGAAAGCCGCCGATCACCGTGTAGAGCAGCACGCAACTGGCAAACAGGAAGAGCCCCTGCTGATAGCTGAGGCCGGTCGCCGTTTCCAGGAGGCGGGCGCCGCCGATGAACTGCACCACCATGGTGGCGATGAAGGCGAGGATGATGGTGACTGAACCCAGCACGACCACCGCCCTGCTCTGGTAGCGGGCCCACAGCATGTCGTTGATGGTCACCGCATTGACCCGGCGGGCGATGATGGCGAACTTCTTGCCAAGCACCCCCAGAGTGAGCCAGACGGTGGGCAGCTGGATCATCGCCAGTAGCACCCAGCCGAGGCCGACCTTGTAGGCGGCCCCGGGCCCGCCGATGAAGGACGATGCAGAGGTATAAGTGGCCACCAGGGTCATGGCCAGCACCAGCCCCCCCATGCTGCGGTTGCCGATGAAGTACTCCTGCATGAAGTTGCCGCCGGTCCGGTGGCGACTGGCCCAGAAACCGACCCCCAGTACCAGCACAAGATAGATGCAGAGCGGCAGCATCAGCTCAAGATTCATGGGGTGGTACCTCGCTATCCAGGGGAATATCGACGAACAGGCGATACACCATGAGGGCGCAGAGGCCGATGAACAGCAGGGGCATCAGGATGCAACTGAGCAGGAACCAGAGGGGCAGGTCCCACAGCTCGAGATCCTCGGGGATGAAATAAGCCGAGCCATACCAGGCGACAAAGTAGAGCAGGGTCAGCAGCAGACAGAGGGCTGCTTCCCGACGGGCGAGTGCGAAACGGTTCACTGTGGCCTCCGACGAGTGAGCGGGGCGCAAGAATAACAAAAAAGGGCCATGTCGCCATGGCCCTTTTTTACGTTGGCGATCCGGGTGGATCGCACAATATCCCGATGAAAGGGGTCTTTGCAGACCCGACTTCTTGTGCAGGTGGTGGCTGCTCATGCGGCCACCATTGCTCAATGGGTCGGGCCTCAAGCCATTACAGACCCGACTTCTTGTGCAGGTGGTGGCTGCTCGTGCTGCCACCGTGCTCAATGGGTCGGGCCTCAAGCCATTACAGACCCAACTTCTTGTGCAGGTAGTGGATGTTAGTGCCACCGTGCTGGAAGTTTTCGTCCTTCATGATCTCTTTTTGCAGGGCGATGTTGGTCTTGATCCCTTCCACCACCAGCTCGTCGAGGGAGTGACGCATGCGGGCGATGGCCACGTCGCGGTTCTCCCCGTAGCAGATCAGCTTGCCGATCATGGAGTCGTAGTAGGGGGGGACCTTGTAACCCGCATAGATGTGGGATTCCCAGCGCACGCCCAGGCCGCCCGGCGCGTGGAAGCGCTGGATGAGACCGGGAGAGGGCAGGAAGGTGGCCGGATCTTCGGCATTGATCCGGCACTCGATGGCGTGGCCACGGATGCGGATGTCCTGCTGGGTGATCGACAGGGGCTGACCGGCGGCAATGCGCAGCTGCTCCTTGATGAGGTCGACGCCGGTGACCATCTCGGTGACCGGATGCTCCACCTGGATACGGGTGTTCATCTCGATGAAATAGAACTCGCCGTTCTCGTACAGGAACTCGAAGGTACCCGCACCGCGGTAGCCGATCTCGAGACAGGCGCGCACACAGCGCTCACCGATGAACTTGCGCATCTCGTCGGTGATGCCGGGGGCCGGCGCCTCTTCCACGACCTTCTGGTGACGGCGCTGCATGGAGCAGTCCCGCTCACCCAGATAGAGGGCGGTACCCTGACCGTCAGCCAGCACCTGGATCTCGATGTGGCGCGGATTCTCCAGGTACTTCTCCATGTAGACCATGTCGTTCTTGAAGAACTGGCCCGCTTCGGATTTGGTCAGCGCGATGGCGGAGGCCAGTTCGGCCTCGTTGCGCACCACGCGCATGCCGCGACCACCACCGCCACCGGCGGCCTTGATGATCACCGGATACCCGATCCGCTTGGCGATGGCGGCGTTGCGCTTGGCATCGTTGTCCACCGGGCCGTCGGAGCCGGGTACGCAGGGCACGCCCGCCTTCTTCATCGCCTCGATGGCGGAGACCTTGTCACCCATCAGGCGAATGGTCTCGGCGCGCGGGCCGATGAAGATGAAGCCGGATTTCTCGACCACTTCGGCGAAGTCGGCATTCTCGGAGAGGAAGCCGTAGCCCGGGTGGATGGCGACGGCACCGGTCACCTCGGCGGCGGCGATGATGGCCGGCACATTGAGGTAGGACTCACCGCTGGCAGGCTTGCCGATGCAGATGGTTTCGTCCGCCAGGAGCACATGCTTGAGCTCCCGATCGGCAGTGGAGTGAACGGCCACTGTCTTGATCCCGAGCTCTTTGCAGGCGCGCAGGATCCGCAGGGCAATTTCACCGCGGTTGGCGATGACTACTTTGTCCAACATGGGTGGCATTTTCCCTTATTCGATGATGAACAGCGGCTCGTCAAACTCGACGGCCTGACCATTTTCAACCAGGATCGCTTTGATCACGCCGGCCTTGTCAGACTCGATTTGGTTCATCATTTTCATGGCTTCGACGATGCACAGGGTGTCGCCGACATTGACGTGCTGACCGACTTCCACGAACGGCTTGGCTTCCGGGCTGGAGGAGCGGTAGAAGGAGCCCACCATGGGGGAGCGCATCAGATGACCGCTCGGGGCGGCATCGGCAGCAGGTGCAGCGGCTGCGGCCGGAGCAGCGGCAACCGGTGCGGCAACCTGAGCTGCGGCCTGGGGCATGATCATCTGCGGGGCAACGCTAACCTGGCCGGAGAAATTACGGCTGATGCGAACGGACTCTTCCCCTTCGGAGATTTCCAGCTCGGCGATGCCGGACTCTTCAACCAGTTCAATCAGCTTCTTGATTTTGCGGATATCCATTAGCATTCTCTTTCTTCTTTATCTGATCAGTGATTATCAAGCCGCGCGCAACTGATGCACGGCCGCGGTTAAAGCGAATTGGTAACCATCGGCACCCAACCCGCAGATCACCCCCTTGGCGACATCAGACAGATAGGAGTGATGACGGAAGGGCTCCCTGGCATGAACGTTTGACAGGTGAACCTCGATAAAGGGGATGGCCACACCCAGCAGGGCATCGCGCAGGGCAACGCTGGTATGGGTGAAGGCGGCGGGATTGATGATGATGAAATCCACCTGGCCCATGGCCTGATGGATGCGGCCGATCAGCTCGTGCTCGGCATTGGATTGCAGATGTTCCAGGGTGACACCGAGTTCGCTGGCGCTGCGCGTCAGATCGGCGACGATCTCATCGAGCGTCTTGCTGCCGTAGATTCCCGGTTCCCGCTTGCCCAGCAGATTCAGATTGGGGCCGTTAAGCAGGAGGATTCGGTGATGTTGCGACATATTGAGTACATCCTCGATGATTATGCTGCTATCTATCAGCTATCTTTGGACTACTAAAAATCTAGCCAATTTTTGCACAAATCGGTGTGCCCTGACACACAGATTTCGCAATTATATTGATTTCGTGAAAATTAGCAGCATTTTACTGGTCTAATCTCTACATCTGGCTATTTATTGGTTCTTCGCGGGATCTTGGGGAAGTGGAAGTTGACAGACAGGGTGCTGGTAAACTGGCTGTCTCCAAACACACCACCACCATCACCCTGCTGTCGCCGTGCATCATATTGATATTGCCTCCTTCTGGCCAGGTTATACCGTCATCTTCTG
>NZ_PQLN01000130.1:0-9165 GCF_002919855.1 Aeromonas sp. ASNIH8
GACGATTAAAAAGTGTGAAGGCGATCCTGACTATAAAGTTAACTGCATATCACAGGCCTATAAGTATTTGTTTTGTAGGCAAAAAACTATTTTTAATTTTTAACAAAATGTTCACGATCTCGCCCTGATGGCATGGGCTGAGTGGGCTATTCAGAACAAGAAGAGAACCTTTCGCTTGAAATCCACCCGCGGTTCTATTTCGTTGGTGACTAAGTGAGAAATGCACCGCAGGGTGCAGTAATCCAGACGGTTTTCCCCTTTGGAGATGGCCGTCTGCCACCGGCATTTCACCCGAAAAGGGCAGCTTGAGCGTTATCGCTTATGCTGTTGCTGTGCAACAATTTAAGCATGAGGGGGTTTCCCCTCCTGCTTTCCCAGGGGCATAAAATTTCACATGTGAAATTTTTTGTGTCACTCGGAAAGCAAGATTTTGCTCTCTGCTGAGAGTAAAGCGTGAGATAGCTGGTCTCCCAAAACAAACAGCAAACTATCTAAGCCCCTCGGGCGCACAGCGCCCGTTGGGTCATGTGCGTCCTCAACATTTAAGGAACGCATATGACTAACATCGAAAAAATCAAAGCAGAAATGCTGAGCATCTCCAAGAAGACCAAGTTGCCGGAATTTTACGTGGAGGATTTGTCTAAGGACTTATCCCTCGTAGAGACGTTCAGCGGTCACAAGTTGGTATGGGTACTCCGCACTTGCGGGTCTGCCCTGGTGCCGACAAAGGTTGGGGTTCACCCCACTCATGTGACTCACTGGATCTGGGGGAACTCAGGACAGCAAATCATGACGTATTCGGTTGATACCCTTAGCGGCGTCATCGAGAAGATCGACTTCGAAGAAGCGGAACGCATGATCATGCAACCGCCACGCCAGCTCACTCTTTCCCTCGGAAAGGAGGCTATATCCAAACAGGTTAACCAAGTGTTGGCTATTGGGTGTGACCTCAAGGTCTGGGGGGTTTTCGAGTCACCGTCGAACGTTGACTCGATAGGTGGCTGGGCTCAGTGGCAGCAATATTTTCTGGCCTCCGGCAATCACCTAATGGCTGATTTCGTGGGCAAGGCAATTCGCTTCACAAGCCAGCGCTTATAGGGGGCAATCATGATCGAACCTATCAAGCGGCAAGCTCTCGGTTTGGCCGCGTTACAGGTCCTCGAATTTCCCCCTGAGTATTCTGGCAGGTGGAACGAGGCTTTTGAACGGCTCCAGGATGATGTTCGTGAAGGGCGAGAGCCTGGGCATTGTTCTATCCGGGACGGGTTTGAATTCTGGAGTTGGCTTGAGGTGGTCGCTCATATTGAGCGATCTGTCGAGAGGATCTGGAAGCCAATGGAAACTGAACTGCAAGCGGCCAAAGAGCGTGTGCTCATTGCTGCTGCGGATGGATGTGAAGGACAGGTTTTGAATGTTGAATTCGTCCAAAACCTCGACCTGAAAAGCAAACATAATTTGCTGATCAAGGCTCTCACCAGAGCTGTTGAAGAAGCAAACAAAGACTGTGAGACCGTCCGAGAAATGTTTTCCATTCGGTCGTATTCTGGGCGAGGGATGTACGGACGCTACTGTCTTGGTCTCGATATTCCCCCAGGGAAAGATGCCACCCTCGTAGCTATCAAGATGGGGGAGGCGTTCAAATTACTTGGTCAGGGTAGTCAAGACAGCATGGGGCATGGCTCCATTCTGTACTGGCCCCGGATCCGGTACTACTGACACTCAACAACACAACAACCCTCTGGGGCCATGCTGCCCCAAGGGGCTGGTGGCTCCAATACCTTATTAAGGAGCCCCTATGAACAACCTATCCACCTTGGAAACAATGATCACCCGTGACAGTGCGGCTCGTCGCTTTGTCGAACAACTCGATAAGAACGAACTGAGTTCTCTATCCGGGGAGATTTTTGCCAAGTTCTACTGGTACAAACGTAATCCCCAGTGGTTCAAAAAAGATACCAATCGACAATTCGCTCGGCTTCGTTGGGTCTGGCGCATCATCAAGAAACGCCTGAGTACCGGACGGGCCAAGCCTGAATTGACAGTGCATGGTTCGGAGATTGAACGCTTCAAACACTTCGGTGGTGATGCGTGGGTGTTTTTCCAACATCAGCTCAGAGCTGGTTGGGAGATCGCTTTTTCGCCATCCCCTTACAGTGGCTTTTGGGTGAATGTACTTGAGCTCAAGCTCTGCACTTACTGCGAAGGTGATGTGGTCATGATGAAGGCTCCGAATGAGGGTGTTTTTAATCGTGATTATGGTCATTTGTGCCGGTGGTACGAGAACAACTAATCCCTAACCAGGGGCGCATATGCCCCTGACGGGGGTAGGTGCACCCCATCCAAGATGGAGGACACCATGTTCAAATCGTCAGTATGCTCCTATGAAAATCGGGGGCCTTATGGAAACAACAAGTATCGCGGCAACTGCACGGGCCACATCGTAAAAGACTTTATCGAGTCTTACATGAGAAAGCCCGGAGGCCTGGTAGCTGATCCCAGTATCGGGGGAGGCTCTAGTGTCGATGTCGCCAACGAACTTGGTGTTCGATTCAAAGGCACAGACCTGCACCAGGGGTTCAATCTGTTGCGGGACGACTTCCGGACGTTTCTCGGAGAGCCTGCCCATCTAATTTGGTGGCATCCACCTTACTGGGACATGATCCAATATTCCGGTGAGCAGTGGGGAGAGCCGCATAAGTGGGATATGAGTCGAATGACCTTACCTGCCTTTGTGGAAGCGCTGGAGCTCGCAATCATGAATATTCATGATGCTTGCGAACCGGGCGGCCACTACGGGATCTTGATGGGAAACCTGAGGCGGGAAGGGGACTACTACAACCTGTCCAGTCTCGTTGAGCGTCTGGCTCCAGGTAAGCTGGTGGATGAGATCATCAAAACGCAGCACAACTGTGTCAGTGATCGCACTCAGTATGCCGGGAAGCTAGTCCGCATCTCACATGAGAAGTTACTGGTGTTTCGTCGCAGTGATTCCACGACATCGCTTCGTCTTCTTCCTGCTGTTGACCGTAGAGCCACCAAATCGGTTGCGACTACCTGGAGTGCAGCGATAAGGCGTGTGATGCAGGGAAAGACGTTAACGCTAGAGCAGCTTTATCAAGAGATGGAGGCTTATGCGAAACACTTTGATAATAAGTATTGGCGTGAAAATGTCAGGCAGATTCTCGAAGACAGTAAGTTTTTTGTTCAACGCGAGGCCGGTGTCTATGCACTTGCTGAGTAGCCCTTCCGTGGCGTGACTCCCGGATGGGCTGGTCACGTTCTCTGAACCCTAAGGAACATGACCATGAACATTGAGCTCCATGCCAGCAGTGATGTGCTGTTGGTACAGATCGAACGCAAGGGTCTTGCTGTCGAAACACATTGTCGCAGTGGCTTTTGTGGCATGTGCAGGACTCGTCTCGTCAAGGGCCAGGTCGCCTATGAAGAGATGCCGATCGCATTTGTTGACGAAGGGGAAGTATTGGTTTGTTGCGCTAAAGCAAAGACTGACGTGACCCTTAAAATTTAACCCACCCGGAGGGGGCCAACCCCTGAGGGGGGAGGCTCCTCTGAAATATGAGGAAATGAATATGTCCACCAAAACTCAACTGGAACAGATCGCCTACAACCACGCTACCGCGATGATGCTCAGTGAGCGGGGATCGCATGAAAATGGCTATTCAGCCTATCTGTATTTGTGCGAGCTGGCTGAAAAAAACGAAGATCCCAACGAACCGCTACCCGACGACATTTCTGCTTGGGGGCCTTTCGAAAATTGGAATTTGCTCGAAGTTCTGAATCAGATCGACTGCGAGGCCGATGCGCTGATTCCCATGTTGGAGAGTGTTCTGACACTCGCCCACAAAGGCATTGTGCAATCAGCTATTGATTGCGCCCTGGATTCGGACATGAACCTGCTTGACCTGAAAGAGATGGTCGAAAAGGGGAGCGAGCTCGAACAGGCGGAGACTGCTGGAGGTGGGTATGCAGCTTAATCGATACACAGCTCAAAGCGCCGACAAAAGCCGGATCTTGCGAGCCATCGGTTGGTGCCGACGTAACCACCTTTCACTGGCGGGCCTGCCGTTCGATGAGAAGCTAACCGGAATTGAAGGGATCAATCTGGAGATTATTTCTCCTCCGGGTATGTCGCGTGAAATGCTGACCCAGGCCATCAGTGAAGGCTACTCAGATCGTGATGTCGTCAGGCATCGCATTTTGGAGTGTCCTCTTGGTTGGTTCATGGAGGCGGAAGGCCGGTCCTTTGATCAGGACATGTTCCATGACTATGTGGTTGCGCATGGTTATGGTGAGCCTTCTACCGAAGCCTATGAGCTGGCGGAGAAGTGGTTCTGGCAAGGTCATGATTATGCCGTGCTCGCCGCGGAAGTCGTTGCGCGTGACCTCTGCATCTGTGATGACGACGATGATGACTAAGCCAATGGCCGTGATCACCGAGTTATTGCGCATGAACTGTTAACCCACGGGGCCACTCGCCCTGATGGGGGAGGGTCCTCTGTTCACAATGGAGAAGACCATGACAGAACACAGTCAACGGATAGTGTTTCCAGGGAACAATTCTGAGTCGAATGTTGAGGCTAAGGCCATGCTGAGCACGGTTTCGCAAGATGCCAGCCGAGCAAGCAATCCGGAGCATAAACGTGACCTTGAATCGCTTTACGACTGGCTGGATGAGAATATTAATTCTCGTCTGGTGGGCGCGAAGTAACGATGACTCTAACCCTATTGGGGCACTGTGCCCCGTTGGGGACATGGTGCCCGTCTAAGGAGCTACCATGAATGCAGCGAAACTGCTCCAGAATGAAAGCCAGCTTGAGCTACAGCTTTTCTTTCTGGAAGAGATGCCTAAAACCGCAGAGATCATCCCGTTCGAGCAGAAGCTTGAATGGTCTGATGATGAGGTCTGGCAATTACGAGATGGACTGCTTTGGCATAGTCTGAGAGTCCTGGCCGATGGTCGAGCTGGTGCGGAGATCAAGCGGGAGACGATGGGGTGGATGATGTCAGATGACATCCATCCGTTCTCGTTCGTCGTCTGTTGCGCTCAAGCAGGCTATGACCCATCGGGCATTAGGGAAGGCGTCGAGTCTATCCTAAACCGCCTTGCGCGGGTTAAAGTAGGGGGGTAACCCCCTGCTTTCCCAGTGGCACATAAAATCTCACATGTGAAATTTTATGTGCCACTCGGAAAGCCAGATTTTGCTCTCTGTTGAGAGTGAAGCGTGAGATAGCTGGTCTCCCAAAACAAACAGCACACTGCCTATCCTGACCGGTATTGTCGGTCAGACTATTTAAAACCCATTGGGACGCAAAGTTCCCTTTGGGGGAGTGCGTCCTTCTTACCAAAGGAGTACGTCATGAGTGTAAATATCAAAACCCTGATTCTTGAGGCGATCCAAGAGACACTGAAAGTGGCTCAGCATCAAACTCAGAAACAGCGGCCAATCGAGAACCTCAATGCACAGTCTATTTGCGATCGCTTTTTCATCGAAAAAGTTGAGCAAGTGGCACAAAGCAACGATAGCAATGTGTACTGGCTGAGCGCGTTCATTGAAAGCGATGCAGGCTTGGACGAGGCTATTGAGCTCGATGAGGTTGTGAGCAAGTTGAAGGATGGATTCAGTTCCGGCTTTGACCGTTCTGAGTCCGGCCAATATTCCTTCGATGTGTACCACGAAGAGTTCCGTTGATGGCTAATAACATCATGTCGATCAGCCAATAACATCATGCCGATCACTTTTTTTCTGCCCGCGTTTATAGCGTCTTCCTTTTACTCCGCCTGATCGGCATCGGTCAAGTTGGCGCCCTGTTTTCTCATCGATTCTCCCGTTAAGGTCACGCGCACCGCTCTGTGGATCAGTCGGTCCAAGATCGCCTCGGCGAAGGTTGCCTCTCCGATCATCCCGTACCACTTCTCCACCGGCAATTGGCTCGCCACTATCGTTGAGACGTTGCCGTAGCGGGTATCGATGATCTCCAGCAGGTTGCTGCGTTCGCTCGCGTCCAGCATCTCCATGCCCCAGTCATCCAGGATCAGTACCCCTATGTTGCTTACCCGCTCCAGCAGTTTCGGATAGCTGCCATCCGCTTGGGCCAGTCGCATCTCTTCAAGTAGGGTTTTCAGCCGGTAATACCGCACGCCCACTCCTTGCCGGATAAAGTAACGGCCCAGGGCACACGCCAGGTAACTCTTGCCACAGCCTGCCGCGCCCGTCAGCAGCAGATTTTGTTGATGACTCAGCCAGTGTCCTTCCAGCAGTTGGCGGATCTGCGCTTTGCTCACGCCTCGACCCGCCCGATAGTCGAGCTGCTCCACCTGTCCGGCTAGCCGGAACCGGGCTTGCTTCTCCAGGCGGTTGGTTTTCCTCTGCTCCCGCTGCACCAGCTCATGGCTCAGTAATAGTTGCAGCCGCTCTTCAAAACCCATATCCAGGTACAGCATGCTCTGGGCCTGCTGCTGGTTCAGAGCCTGTTTCATGCCGCTCAAGTGCAGGCGGCTTAGTTGTTCATCGAGGTGTAATTGCATCGGCTTCTCCTGATCCGTGGGGTTAGTGGAAGTAGTGCTCGCCATGGACATTGTCATGACGGATGTCTTGCAGCGGATCCTGTCGCTCGTTGGCAATGAGTTGTTGCTCCTCCAGGCCATGCTTGAGCATGCTGCGGATGTTGTGCAGCCGGTTGGCGCCGGTCAGGTGCCCCCGGAGGCAGGCCGCTTCCAGCCGCTCCTTGCCATAGGTTTTGCTCTGCCCCAGCAAGGCCAGGCAAGGGCGCACCGCTTGCGTCGAATGCTCTGCCTGCCGGATAAAGCCATCCACCCAATGCGTGGTGTAGGGGCCGATGGACGCCGCCCAGCCAAGCAGTCGCTCCGGCGACCACTCCAGCAGTGCCTGATGATGCGCGGGCATGTGTTCACGCAGGCTGCTGTGCTGGCCTTTGTGATGACTCCGCTGGTGTTCGGCCACGATCTTGCCCGCGTGGTACAGCGTGACGGTATGCTCGGCCAGATGCGCCTCCAGCCGCTTGCCCTGCAAGGCATAGGGCACTGAGTAATAGTGCTTTTCCAGATCGACGTGGTAGTCCTTACCAACCAGCACCGGCACTACTTTGGTGTAGTGATAGGGATAATCCGGCAACGGCTTGAGCGCCGGTGCATCGAGCTCGGCAAACAGTGAGGCACGGCAGCCAGGCAGCTTCTGGAAGGATTTCTGGTTGAGCCGGGTCAGCAGTTCACCCATTCGCTGATTGAGCTGGGCCAGGCTATGGAAGGTTTCATGACGCAGCACCGCCAGGATCCAGCGGGTGACGATCTGCACGCCCACCTCCGCCTTGGACTTATCCTTCGGCTTGCGGGGCCGCGCGGGCATGATCGCCGTACCGAAATGGGCCGCCAGCATCTGGTAGGTAGGGTTGAGATCCGGATCGGTATTGCGCGCCACGCTGACGGCACTCTTGAGGCAATCAGGTACCACCAATTGCGGCACACCGCCAAAGAACTCGAAAGCGCGCTTGTGGCTCATCACCCAGTCATCGAGCTGCTGGGAGCGGGTGGCCTCGGCAAAGGTGTAGTTGGAGGCCCCCAGCACGGCGACAAAGATCTGGGCCCGGTAAAGGATCTCGCCGGTATGCGGATCGACAATGGGCATGGTCTGGCCGCAGTAGTCGACAAAGAGTTTTTCGCCCGCAATATGGGTCTGCCGCATCGAGGGTTGCAGCAGGGCCGCCCACTCTTTATAGAGCCGACAGAAGTGGTTGTAGCTGTAGTGGGAGCCTGGATGGCGCTCGGCGTACTCCTGCCATAGCAGCTCGAGGGTCACGCCTTTTTGACCTGGTTTTTTGAGTTCCTGATGCAACAAGGCCCAGTTGGGAGTGGGTTTGTGCTGAGTTTTATGGACAGAGCAGGTCTTGAGAAATGCGCGCTCCAGGGAGACATCATCCCAGGACTCAGACAGGGGCCAGGTCATGATACCCAGTTGAGCCGCCCGGTTGAGGTAATAGGATACGGTGCTAGGAGAGATATGCAGGCTGAGGGCGATCTGCCGATGAGCCAGTTGAGCCTGATATTTAAGGCGAAGAATTTCTTTGAGTTTTCTCACAGTGATAGGCCTCGCAGACATGCACGTTCCTCTGTTGGAGCAGATGGGAAAGTGCGGGTTTAACGAAGCGGGGAGAAAAAGTCACCAATAACATGGATGCCGATCATGGTTTCCCATCGAGGGTAAAAAGTGATCGGCGTGGGATGTTATTGAGTGATCGGCATGGATGTTATTACGTGATCGGCATGAATGTTATTGAGCGATCGCCATGCGTGGGAATATGCAGTTGATTTAAAACCCCGCCAGGGCGCGTACCCTGCTGGGATACTGCGTCCTATTTTTGATAGGAGTGCACGACAATGGCATATGCAAGTTTGCTACCAGATAAACGGTTCAATGAGATCTACGACTTGCTGTACCAACGAGTGGCTGCGGCTGCCAACGCTGCGTATAACGCAAAGCTGGCAAAAGCGAAAACCCGTAAGCAGCGTGAGGCCTGTGCAGGGCACTACCCAAGCGACTGGTCAGTTCTATTTGGCCTATGGTGTCGGGACAAAGTGACGAACTTGCATGTGCTTGACTGCCTGCGATTGGGTCATGTCTACAGCGGCCAGGAACTGGCTAATTAGACTGCCCGTAATCAACTCAATTAACGCCAACCGGCGCATCCGCCCGGTTGGGACGCGATGCGCTCACAATTTACTTGGAGAGCATCATGGAAAAATTACACCTCAAAGATGGATACAGCATTTATTTCGCCGATGTCTATTTTGACGACGTGATCTATTCGATGGGTACCGGACTCGGGTTCACTGACGTGATTTACGGCTATTCATTAGGCCGCGATCAACAGGAAGCCGAACAACTGGTGACCGAGAAGTACAATGGAAAAGTTTCTGCAAAGCCCAACGGTGACGAGGTGCGGGTGAAGAAGGTCTATCTGCGACTCGCTCACAGTCAGGACATCAACCGCTACACCTTCCCCGGTAATCCCCCCGAAAAACCAGGGTGCTCATAAGTAGAATTTTCCCGTACCTTGAACGCAGGAGGTTCTACATGAAAACATCACGCTTTAGCGATACCCAGATCATCGCCATCCTCAAACAAGCTG
>NZ_PQLN01000131.1:0-9081 GCF_002919855.1 Aeromonas sp. ASNIH8
GCTTGGCGTTTTCCGAACGGTTTCATCTGTCCTGAGTGCGCCAACAAGACCTGCTGTCGCCTGAAAAGTCGGCCACGCGTGCTGCAATGCAATAACTGCCGTCACCAGATGTCATTGACTGGAAACACGATTTTTGCAAACACAAAACTCCCACTGACCAAGTGGTTTCTGGCGATGCAGCTGCTGTCACAGACCAAAACTGGCTTGTCAGCGATGGAGCTAAAGCGCCAGTTGGACGTCAAATATGACACCGCCTGGATGCTCAAGCACAAGCTGCTGCAAGCCATGAAAGAGTCCGATGACAAGCAGCCCATCAGCGGCATCATTCAGCTCGATGATGTCTACTGGGGTGGCGAGCACCGTGGTGGCAAACGGGGTCGGGGCGCGGCAGGCAAGACGCCGTTTGTGGCAGCAGTGGCCCTGAACAAGGAAGGACATCCAATCAAGATGCGGATGACGGTGGTCGATGGTTTCAAAACCAAGTCCGTTGCTGATTGGGCAAAACGGCATATTGCCAGTGGTAGCGCGGTGATATCCGATGGATTGGCCTGTTTCAAAGCGGTCAAGGAGGCCAATTGTGAGCACCTGGGTGTTGTCACCGGGGGCAACCTGGACTGGCTGGATCATCCGGCATTCAACTGGGTAAACACGATGATAGGAAATGTGAAAAACTCGCTGCGGGGCAGTTGCCATACGCTCGGAGCGAAGCATTTACCAAGGCATCTTGCGGAATACTGCTTCCGGTTTAATCATCGTTTTGACCTCAAGAGCATGTTGGTTGAATTGGGGCATGCAGTCGTGGCAAGCCCTCCGATGCCATATCGGCTCTTGAAGCTGGCTGAGGGTCATGGGTAATCAGGTTCACAAAAGCAAACAGACCGAGCGATGGTTGAAGAAGAATCCCAAGTTCTGCCTGGTGTTCCAGCCAGTTTACAGCCCTTGGGTTAATCACATAGAACGGCTATGGCACAAGTTACATGAAACCATCACGCGCAATCATCAATGCAGAGGGATGGCAAACCTGCTGGCCCGAGTGAAACACTTCATGGATACCGTGTCTCCTTTCCCGGGGAATGGCTATGGCACAGCGAAGGTGTA
Source organism: Aeromonas sp. ASNIH8 (assembly GCF_002919855.1). Classification (NCBI taxonomy): domain Bacteria; kingdom Pseudomonadati; phylum Pseudomonadota; class Gammaproteobacteria; order Aeromonadales; family Aeromonadaceae; genus Aeromonas; species Aeromonas sp. ASNIH8. The sequence goes on from NZ_PQLN01000131.1 coordinate 1,099, forward strand.
GCACTATTGGGATCAGTTATTTAGTAATTTCAAGCCGTTATCTATCAGCATCTAAAGGAGAATCAGCCATTGCTTGTATTAGCAACGCTTTAACCTTATGTCCAAGATCAACATTTCGTCTACTCGCTGACTCATGTGTTAGTGCTTGGCTCAGAATATTCAGAGGCCCGACCAAGTAGACCTTTTCTACAGCTCGTGTAATCGCGGTATAACACATTGTTCGATCAATATTTGGGGCCTTATCCAGAACAATGATGACTTGCTTAAACTGTGAACCTTGACTCTTGTGAATCGTCATAGCATAAGCGTGGTGAAGGGCATTGATTATATCCAACGAGATCTCTCGCTCTATGCCGTCATCCCACAGGATCTTGCCAAAGCTAGACAAAGGCTCATCATTGTTATCATTCTTTAATATTTTCATTACGTTGTAAACTTGGCAAATGTGTCCTGTGGAACCATTCATCAGGTCATGATCGTAAAGGTTGGCGCAGCACATTACTTTATCATGTAGTTTAAACTCAGTATCTAAATAGTAATTTGCTTCTTCTATAAATACTCTTAATGGCTTACTATTATTTAATGCTACGCAGCGTTTATTTATATCATTAACCATTTTAGTTGTAGCGCAAATTATTTGTGTTTCATCAGGTTTTTCTAAATATAATGAGACTGCTCTCTTTTGAATTGCATTGGCTCCATTGATATCAATATGGACGACATCATCGTAGCTAAATGTTGGAAGAATACCATTACGGATAGAGGCTGAAATAGCAGGGATGTTTGAGAGCTTATCTTGTCGACGAACCTCTGTTAATGTGATTTTTGGAATGTCGTGCATTGGCACCAGTTCATGGAAAACAAGACCAAAGTCTACAGGTGGAAGTTGCCCAATATCGCCTAACATGATTACATGCGCAGAATTAGGAACACATCTCAATAGGCGGTACATGCTAGGTAAGTCTACCATTGAGCTTTCATCGACAACAATAACAAGTTTTCTGCCTTCATAATTATTAGCATTGAAGTTTCTAATAAATCTTGCGATAGTATGAGCCTCTTGATTTGTTGCCTCTGCCATCCTTTTTGCTGCTTTGCCTGCAAGTGCGACTTGTATTGGTCTTATATCTAACTCACGAAACACGGAATAAAGAGCATCTAATAATGTAGTTTTGCCTACACCTGCACCACCATTAATAATTAGAAAACGATGTTTTATAGCCCCCAAGATAGCTTCTTTTTGAAGAGAGTTTAAGTTAAAACACTTTTTACTTTCGTATTGATTGATATAAAAGTTTATCCTTTTTTCATCGATGAATAATTTACTTGGGTTTGTGATGAGGTTCACCAATCGCTGAGCAACATATGCTTCCATGGTGAAAGCACCAGCGCTCTGTAATTCATTGTCACCAACATCAAGGATATTTTCACACGATGTGGCGAGTGCGAATGCTTGATTAACATAGCACTCTGTTTTCTCTTGATTATTGGGGATATGTAAGAGCTGTTTCAGCCATATGTCTAGATCATATCGTGTTGCTAATGTACTCCCGCTAGAAAGGTGACAGTACAATGCCTCCTCGGCTGCTGCTGCGAGCCTAATAGGAGCATCCAATTGAAATCCTAGAGCCACTGAGATTCGATCACATTCATTAAAATCAACACCAAACGCTAATAATCGGTAAGGGTCTTCGCTTACCTTACTTATGGTTTCCTGTTGATAATAATCTGATACCAAAAATGAGGTGGATACTGATAATCCCAAATGTGCATTGCAGAAACGCATAGCATCAATATTTATATAGCTACGCCATGCATCGATAGTATTTTTTGCGGTGTTTTCACTTAATATCTTACGCAGGCTTACAATATCACCATTGTCCAAGATTTCAAATAAGGACTCACCAAATGTAGACCATAATGTACGGGCTTTTACTGGGCCAACACCTTTAAATCTGGCGTGACTGCCTAACATGATTACGATTTGCTCCCCTGATGGCCTAATTAGATCTAGGTATTGAGGGGTGATTACAGTGAGAATGCCTCCGTGCTCTACACGTCTACTATACTGCTTTTTGACAGCTAATTTAACCAATGCACCCTTCGCTAATATTAGTGACAGGCGATCACTGTTATTTTCAATTATGTGAATGATGTAATTGCGCTTGTAATTGCAATTACGTAGAGTGTCAGGATCTATCTGCACAGCATGAAATGAGCGACCTTTTCTGGATGAATATGGTGGTCTCGTGATGCGAAAAAAATTCTCTTGCTCGAAGTCATTCATCTAGGCACCCGCTTAAATATTTCTAGCAATTCCATACGATGCTGTTCTCGATGTGAATTTGATTGAAGAGATTTATATTCTTGCTTTAAGCCTTCTAAATGAGATTCAAGTTCTGCAACCCGTAGCTGTAATTGGCGAATCATTTTATCTTTCTCTTGAATGCTCTTTTCTTGCGGGCTGTATCGCTTTGCGGGTGCTTTTGAAGTATCCCTAGCCTGGTAGGGAAGCTCCTGCAAGGTATTCTGCTCAGCTAGCCATTGAGCCTTACTTTTAAGGTACGCAACAATGTACTTATTTTGGTAATAGCTAGAGCGAGATATACCAATCTCTTTTATTATGGCAGTTGCATTTAAACTGCCATTTTCTATGAAGTTTTGCCATTCAGCAAGGTCAAGTGGCCCGACCAAATTAGCCACCTTAACAAGATTTTCACGCGCCTTGGCATGCATTTTATCAAGTTCAAAATCTTCCAGTTCATGGCTAATACTGAATGCTTTATTCATTTTTTAAGATCTTTCAATCTGGCTTTTGTCTTCATAGAGTGTGGGAGCGGTGCTTCCAACTCCTCAATGGACATACCACGACTTGTTGCATTGGCGAACCAGCGAACAAAAGTCTCATCATAGTCAGCCAATAGTTTTTTTAACTTGATATTTTCCTCTTTTATTTTATCAAGCTTTGATTGGGTTTCTTCTGCACGCCTGCCGATATCTTCTAATATGTTGCTACTTTGATTGGCTTCTTTATAAGCCTTAACGATAGCTTCTTTTTTTGACAATGCTTGCCGAGTAAATCCTGTCTCCTGTTCTAGTTCCTTCCAAGTGACTTTATTCTTCCCACTGCGGGCAGCTAGGATTACGATGAGTTTGCAGAAGTCTTGTTCTAGTGCCGCAGTAATTTGTTTCTGTTCTTTTTTCATATTGCAACGCACCCATTATTACCATTAGGGAAAACTTGCACTAATTCACCATCTGAAATTGAATTATCCTGCTCAATGGCGAGGGCTATACGACAACCATTTAATAGTTCTTCATGAGAGCGTAGCCAGTTATTGGAACCATGATATTCAGCGTCAACTGCTGCTTTAACATGTTGAATTCGAGTTTCTTGTTCAGCTTGAAGTTTTTGTAAATGGATGATCTCTTCCTGATTTCCTTTTATACGATAATACTCAGAGCATCCACGGACGCATGCATAGTATTTTCCACATGGAGAGTCACTATAGTCATGTTTACATAAGCCAATTGCAGTGATGAGTGTTGTACCAATGTCTTCTATCGTTTCAAGAACCTCATCACGGTCTACCAGTGTAAAGATCACGGATGCCTCTTTTGCTTGCTCTGGTGTTATATTTGAGGCGGCAAAGAGTATGTCTGCGTTATCCATGACTCTTTTAGCTGGATTAGTGTGGTCATAGGCTACGTTGTCTAGAGTATACTTTCGCCCAAAGTATCGAGCAATCTCTATAGGGGTTACTGAATCTGAGAGCTCCAGCATAGTGTCTAGAAAGTGACGGAATTGATGTGATGTCAGCCGGATCTGTTCACCTTGATAGCACAGATTTTTGCGTTCAAATACATTTTTTTTACCCAGCTCGGGACGACCCGCTATATAGTCATATATTTGAGTATATGATATCATTGTGAATTTCCAAGGCTCAGCTCTCTTAATAGAATGATGACGCTGATGTTGGGTAACAAATATTAGTTTATCCAGTGAGTTTGCTACAGTTAATGCTGAAATCTGTTTCCATAACTGTTCGATAGACTTCTGCGCTAATGAAAATGTTTTTTCCTTTAAGTCTACTGAGTGGAATGCGACAGCAATTTTACCTGTATTTGGATTCCGTTTATTCGTCAGATTTATATTTCTTCTGTTTAGATAGGAAGTGAGACTTGGACGTGATGACCAGTTTAATCTTTCCCAAATATCAGTGATAAACAACTCACAATCCTCAGTGATAATTGGGAAGAAGTCGTATTTCCCATTAGCAACGCATTTAATCGTGTCACGTACAGGTGCTAATATTTCAATGGCGCTAGTCAGACCTTTCTTTAGGATTGGTAACAGGCTTTCGGTTATTGGTTTGGTTTGATATCCAGCCCCCTTTTTGGCTCGGTAGCGGATCTCATGAATGGATAATATCTCCATTTCACCTGTGAAGACGTTTTGCTCCTCAATCTCCCTAGCCTGTAAGCAGTCGACATCCAGGCAGATCACCTCATCAAATCGCAGACCTGTTGTAAACATGATTTCTACCATAGCCTGAAACAGTGCATCATCACCTTCTAGATTCGAGTTAGAAATTGCTGCTACTGCAATGAGGCTTTCATGGGTAGGTAGCTTCTCATGCCGTTTGGTAGTTGACTCAAAATCGATTCTTGTATCACTCGCGGTATGGGTTTCTCCGCGTTTAGATGACTTTTTGAATACAATTTTTTGGATGGAGAGCCGCTTCTGGTTAATGAATTTCGCAATGGATTCTAGTCTCTGACCAACACGGTAAAAGGTAGAACTTTCTAATCTATCGTGTGCTTCAGCCTCTGCGACTTTGAAGTCATAAGTAGTAAGAGTGCTTGCTGTAATATTTCTTTTTAGCATCGCATTATCTAAATACCGATATGCAACAATATAGAAATTGAGTGTTCCTACATCTTTTGGCTTCTCAATTTGCAAGGCTGAAATATGACATTTAGCTATGTCAGATAAATCCAGATTGTGAAACGCTTTCATGGCATCGCGTGATGACTTAACTTTTTTACCTAGATTGTTATCTCGACTAAAATTGACGGATATATTATTTCCAGATTTTCTGGCTTGAGTCTTACAAATACCCTTAGCATCCCAGCTAAAGGCATCCCATTCCCAACCTTCTAATGTTGCAAAGGGAGTGTTTTTTTTGTAAAAGTGAACTAATTGTTCCAGATTGCTACCAGCATCTACACCAGTTGATGGCAATAATTGTAGGCTAGTATTCATAGTTCACCCCTGTCAAACATATCAGCAAACTTGCGAGCAGCTAAAAAGTTTTTATGTTGTAGAATATTTATGGCGTGAGCATCACCAAATGCTGTTTTTACTTCCTCTACCATCGTATCTACAACTGCCTTATGGTCAACGTCTTCAAAGGCTTCTAGAGAAGAGCAGTTGTAACAAGAAAGTGGGGGTTGCAGAGAACATGGGGTCGCGCTACCGCAGCTACCAATTTGAACAAGATTTAAATTTTTCGATGGCGCGAAAATGCCTTGTCCTCGCTTAGAGGCATTATCAGGCGTGACAACTTTACCTGCAAATGCATCGAGTATATCCATGGCCTCACTTCGCAGTACATCATCTAGTTTTTTGGCAACAGTATGTGATTGTCTATAATAAACTTCTAGTTGTTGTAAATCGCTATGATCCATTAGTTCAGCAACAACAGACATAGGAGTGCCTTTGGCGATTAATCGTGAGCAGAAGGTTTTACGAAGTCTACGGTTGGTTACCTGGAAGTCCAGTCCAACAGCTACTCTGAACTGGTTGGTGATGTACGATATCTTGGTGATTCTTACTTGGCGCTTAACCAATTCATCTCTAACACTATAGTACTCTGAGATAACAGGCCAATCATCAGTAATTTTTGTACCTAGTATATCTTCGTAACGTGCTTTCATTAATGAAAGTAGTTTTGCAAGTGTTTTTGTTATGGGGCGAATTTTATATACATTATTATTGGCCTGCCCTCTTTGTTTTGCCCTCAAGACTTTTAGTGTGTATACACCTTTGTCTGAGAGCTGTAAGTCAGAGAACTTCAGCCTCATCACTTGGATATTTCTCATGCCAAGAACCTGGGCGCATTTCAGTGACACCAATCCCTGTAATGAATGCGTGGTTAGTGTTTCTGGAGAAATGGAGTTTAATGTGGAGATGAAGATGCGTTCTTCCTTGATCGTAAGTGGGCCACGGTCAGGGATTTCCATAATGACATCAAGACCTTTACCTTCGTCTGTACCAAACTTTATACTATCTAGGTAGTAATCATAAAAGTCTTCATCAAAGTGTGGGAGGCCTTCTTCGACACACCATTTATACATCATTCTTAAAATAGACTTAGTGCCCGCACTGCGTTCAGAGTTCATAAACTCTCTGTAGATTTCTTGTATTTTTTCAGCAATGTTTTCTGCTGCAATATCGTCTGGGATGTTTAGTAAGCGCCAGCATTTATAATGTGAGAAAAGTGCATAGTTAGAGTAGATATGACAAGCATAAGAAATCCATGCGCGAGCATGTTCTCTTAGTTGATGAGGGATTTTGTCAAAGTATATGGTCTCCCTCTCCGGTTCCAAAAATATTTTACTTTGTGTTAAATCCAGTTGTTGGCCTGACTGGCTTACAGGATATGGGTCATAAGCAAATCGTGGATGCTGGTCTATTTGTACCAACATAATATCGTTTTTATCTAATTTTTTTGTAGGCATAGCCAGCACCTCGGCAATCATATTATGATAGTTTTCTATGTGATTCCATTTCAGCATGAAGTTGGTTTAGAACTAAGTTGCATTGTTCCATTATTGAACCAGCTTCATATATTAGACTACTATCTGAGTTATACGTCCACCCCCCAACATTATTTTTTAGCTTTTTCTGTTGGGCTGAATCAATTCCCATTTTGGTGAGCATTCTGTCAAGATTTTCAAAGAGGGTATGCCTTAATTTATGCGGGTGGATATCTGACAACTCTAAAATCTTATTCTTAATACTTGAGAAAACATCATCCAGTGCTGCTATTGATAGCGGATTATGTGGTTTGGTTGTCGCTAAGAGTAGATAAGGGCTCTTCATAGCTGAGTCGCCAAGAGATTTTCTGGCCTGTTTATATTCATCAATCAGTGATGCTAGAGGAAATGAAATAGGTATGATCCGGCCAACTGTTTTTTCGCGAGGTGATCTACCACGAGGATCGTTATGCTCGACATTCTGTTGTGTCAGGATAAATGGGTAAACTCCATGTACCAGCTTGCTCGTATGGCAGTTTGATGTTGTAAGTGATAGCAGTTCACCTTTCCTAATTCCTGTTTCTAAAAGTAATCTAAGAATTAGCTTGTTACGTAACTGAGTAGCTTTATTCCAGCCAAGCAAACTTGGCATTTCCATGACATCATACAGTGTTGCTTGTTGGACTAATGACAAACCAAGGGCGCGGCCTTGAGCTGTCTTTGGTCTTCTCAGCTTGGCTAGTTTTACTTGAAGTTTTTCCATCATCTGGGGGATTTGATGAAATAGAGGATCAGTATTACGGCGCTTGGAAATTGCTTTGTCGGCTAAAAATTGAAAATAAACCAATACCAGGTCAAGGCGTTGATTGAAATAATCAGGACTAACAATATCTGGCCGGAGGGGTCTTGCTCCGTTGATATCGTATGAGTGATGTTCAAGGTGTTTTAGAAAACTCTGGTATAAGCCCGTATCAGCAAACCCTGTCTCAGCAACAATTTCCGTTAGATCTACTTTTAGTAGCATTGCTGCCCATCGTTCGATATGGATTAGGTGGTTTGCATTATTCTCCTGTGTTTTTTCCGCACCATACAGGCTGACTCTTATACACAAGTAGCGTCCTGAACGGAACCTTTCCCGTTTTCCAGGATCTGATCTTCTATGTGACTCCCAACATAGTAACGATCATGATAACTTCTGCTCTTCATCGTACGGCTGACTGG
>NZ_PQLN01000132.1:0-8992 GCF_002919855.1 Aeromonas sp. ASNIH8
CGGGGCTGCATAGGCGTCATGTTCATAGAAAAACGCCCCAGGCCATCGAGACCCAGGGCGGTGAAGATATCAAAGACCCGTTTTCCGGTAAATCGCAATGCGGCTCCGCTTAAGTGAACAGCATTGCCCGCATGGGCGGGGGCAGGGTCTTTTGGCGAGGGCTAGCCTAGCGTGGGGATCAGGCGAAGCAGGTCCAGATGGGGGCGTGATCCGAGGGCTTGTCGATGCCGCGCAGCTCGTAGTCGATGCCGGTCTCGGTCACTTTGTCCTTGAGGGCGTCGGAGGCCATGATGAGGTCGATGCGCAGGCCCCGGTTCTCGTCAAAGCCCCTGGAGCGGTAGTCGAACCAGGAGAAGCGCTCGCACTCGGTGGGGTTGGCGGCGCGGAAGGTGTCGGTCAACCCGAAGCCTTTCAGGCGCTCCATCCATTCACGCTCGATGGGCAGGAAGGAGCACTTGCCATCCCGCAGCCAGCGCTTGCGGTTCGCCTCGCCGATGCCGATGTCGAGATCCGTGGGGGAGATGTTCATATCCCCGATCAGCGCTATCTGGTCGTCCGGGGTGTGGTGGGTCTCGAGGTAGTGCTGCAGGTCTTCATAGAACTTCTGCTTGGCCGGGAACTTGGTCTCGTGATCCTGGCTCTCCCCCTGGGGGAAGTAGCCGTTCATCACCTTGATGACGGAGCCGTCTTCCCGCTTGAAGCTGGCCATGATCATGCGGCGCTGGGCATCTTCCGGATCGGTGGGGAAACCCTTTTGCACCTCGATGGGAGCCTGCTTGCTCATGATGGCGACCCCGTAATGCCCCTTCTGGCCGTGGAAGACCACGTGGTAGCCCATGGCCTCCACATCCGCGACCGGGAAGGCTTCGTCGTGCACCTTGATCTCCTGCAGGCCGATCACGTCCGGCTGGTGCTTGTCGATAAGGGCTTGCAACTGATGAAGACGGGCGCGCAGGCCATTGATATTGAAAGAGATGATCTTCATGTTCGGGGTGCTCATGTCGTTTTTGTTCGTCGCTTATTGGACTAGGAATCCGCGATGGATGCAAGTTCGGGGGCTGTGACTGGCGCAGCGGCTCGGTAATCTGTTCACGATCTGTCGCGAGAGTCTGTCAGCAAGGTGACGCGCAGCAGAGGAGCCTGAGTGCATATGTATACATGGAAGCGCCTGGCGACACATAAGCGAGCAGCACATGAGCCTTGGAAGCGGCTTCCCAGCAAGATCGTGGACAGGTTTCTAGCGGGTCATCTTCTTGACAAACACCACCACGAACAGTGCCAGCGTGAAGCTGCCGGTAAAGGCTTCGAAGGCGGCGAAGATCCGCGACAACCCCACCGGGGTGAAGTCCCCATACCCCAGCGTGGTGAAGGTCACCACGCTGTAGTAGAGGCACTCCATCAGGAAGATGGCGTTCTGCTCCAGAGGAGCGTCCGGGCGATAGATGAGGTGGGTGCCCGCGAAGTTGAGGCCGCAGAAGAAGTAAAAAATGCTGCAGATGACGATGAGCAGCAGGGAGAAGAGCACCACCCGCATGGGGGCCTCGCCGTAACCGCAGAAGAGATCCACTATCCAGGAGGCGAAGCGGCGGTAGGACCAGAACGGCATCTGCAGGCGGCGCATGGTGAGCTCCTGCTGGATGTAGCGACCGGACATGGTGAAGATGCCCTGGGCCTCCGAGGCCTTGCGCAGATCCCGGTAGGTTTCCTCCGCCTCCTTGAACCAGACGCGGGCCTGCGCCGGGTCCCGCTCGCGGCGCCCCTTTCTGTCCTGCATCAGCCGCTTGCCCGTCTCCAGGTTGTCGAGGCGGGTGTTCTTCCAGCGGATGCCGAGCAGGTTGACGTCGTCGAGGGTAGCGCAGTGGAGGTTCGCTTCGCTCAGATCGGCCTTCATCAGGCTGCCGCCCTTGATGCGAATGCCGTAGAGATGGGCCCCCCGCAGGTTGGCGCGATAGAGGTTGCACTGCTCCAGCAAGAATCCCTCCGGACCCTGCCTGTTCACCAGGTTGAGATCCGCCAGCTCGGCGCGGGCCAGTTGCAGGCCGTGGCACAGGCCCCCCTGGCGCACATAGCGCTCCAGCGCCTGGGCGGTATCAGGGGTGTTGTGGGCCGCAGCGGGGTCGTGCCAGCGGCAGAGATCATGATCCCCTGCCTCTTCGGTGCAGTGGCGGCCATCGGCCACCAGGTATCGGCACATTGCCATGGTGTTGCCCCTCCCTTCCCTGAGTCAGTATCAGCATAGGTGAGGGGAGGAGGGGGGATATCAGCTGTGCTGATGATATTCCTGGCGCAGCTTGCGAAAACGTTCCTGCTGGGCGGGGTTGAGGGGGATGCCCTCCAGCACCTCCAGGGTCTCCTTGCACTCGGTGCCAAACTCCGGGCTCTTGCGGTTCTTCTGCATGAGTTGCAGCAGCACCTGGATCTTGTTGAGGGCGGCGCCGGTATTGGCGGGCGCCCGGCGCAGGGCCTCGCGAAAGTGGCCGAGGGCCTGCTCCAGCTCCCCGGCCTGATAGGCCTTGATGCCCAGATCGTTGAGCTGCTGATAGCGCTGGCGCCGCTCCTGCACCGTCTTGTCATCCCGGGTCACCTGGATGCAGGTGGTGAGCAGCCGATCCTCATCCTCCGCCAGCAGGGATTGCAGGCTCTCGGCGTACTCGAACTCCCCGAGCTGATAGAGGGCGAGTATGGTCTCGCCAAGGAGGGCCGGAGGCATGGTGGCGGGCTCGTCCAGCCAGTTCTGGTTGGCGCGATAGAGCATCTTCTTGCCCTTTAGCAGCTCCCCCAGGGCGATGCGCACCCGGGCCTGGCAGATCTGCTCGAACACCGGGTAGTTGAACTCCGACATCATCAGGGAGTCGCGGATGCGCGACAGGGCGGAGTTCACCTGCTTTTGCAGGTTGGCGATGTGGTAGCCGTCGTTGCTGTTGAGGGCATAGAGGGTAAGGGTCTGGATATAGGCCCCGAGATAATGCGGCGTGCGGTGGATCGAGTTGCGCGACAAATCGATGAGGGCGAGCAGCACGTCCTTGGCCTGGGCGTAGTCGTGCCGTTGCAGGCACACTTCCGCCAGACGGCGGGAGAGCTGCACCGATTGGAGAGAGATGTCCACCGCCCGGCGCAGCTCCTGCTGGGCCTGCTCGTCATTGCCCAGCGCCAGCAGGGACTCCGCGAGCCAGAGGTAAGCCTCCACCATCAGGGGGGTGTGTTTCAGGGTGGCTTGCAGGTGGCTTACCGCCTCCTCGTGCAGACCCAGGGTATGGCACGCCTTGCCCAGGGTGAGGCGAGCCCAGCTGTTCTCCTGCCCCGCCAGCAGCTGGCGCATCAGGCTGCGGGCCTCCTTGGCCTGGCCCAGCTTGAGCTGGGTGTCGGCCTGCAGGCAGCGGCAGAAGTTGGCAAAGCGTGGCACCGCGTCCGCCTGTTTGGCACAGGCCTCCACCAGGGCGGGCAGATCGTCCCGGGTGAGGGCGCTGAAGACGCTCTCCAGTGCCTGGCGACGGGCGAGGGCGCGTTTGAGGCGAAACGAGAACTGCTCCTGGGAGAAGGGCTTCATCAGGTATTCGTCGGGCTCGGCTTCCAGCGCGCTCAGCACCATGGCGCGGGAGCCGTCGCTGCTGACCATGATCACCACGCTTTGGGGCGGAATGAGTTGCTGATCCCGCAGGCTTTCCAGCAACTGGCGGCCGTTCTCGCCCGCCCCCAGCTCATAGTCGAGCAGATAGATGTCGAAGCTCTCTTTCTGGCAGCGGCGGCGCGCCTCGTCGGCGGAGTTGGTGTAGGTGATGCGGTTGATGCCGATGTTGATCAGCATCGCCTTCATCATCATCTGGAAGGAACGCTGTTCGTTGACCAGCAGGATGCGCTTGGGCTTGGGCTGGGGTTTTTTCTCGGGTACGGAGTCCGGTGTCTGCATCTGTCTGGCATCAAGGCGCTACGGGCTGGTGGGAGAAGTGTGCCACCAAAGTCCGCAGGCAGGCAATTGCACATGGGGAGGCCTCCCGGTTTTTCCCGCAGACCTTGGGTGAAAAAAAGGGTGTCTTGCCTTTGATCCCGGTCAAGGGAAGGCGAGTTGGCACTGGCAGGCGCTGTCCCGGTTTTTAGACTTGAAGAGCGTCAGCATGCGGGAGGCAACAGAGGGCAGGGTGCCCGTCTGCTCCCTTGCCCGCTCACAAGGAGGGATCAGATGAGTTTGCTACCGAGTCGCACCAGCCTGTTTGATGACCTGTTCCACGACATGGCCTCCGGCTTCTACATCCGCCCCCTGCACGGGGACCCGTTGCCCAGCCAGATCAAGCTGGATCTGCGGGAGAGCGGGGATGACTACCTGCTGCAGGCGGAATTGCCCGGGGTGGCGAAGGAGGACATCCACGTGGACGTGCACGGCAAGCTGGTGACCCTGAAGGCGGAGATCCGCCAGTTTGACAGCCAGAACAAGGATGAACGGGCCCTGCGCAGCGAGCGCTATTATGGCAGCGTGTCGCGCAGCGTCGAGCTGCCGGTGGAGGTGTCGCCAGAGCAGGTGAGCGCCCGCTTTGACAACGGCATCCTCACCCTGCGCCTGCCCAAGCAGGCGGCCAGCCCCGCGCCCCACCGCATCCCCATCGAATAGGCGGTCAGTGAACGAGGCCCCGCACTGCGGGGCCTCGTCATTCAGGGCTGCTTGCGCACCAGATAGGGGGCAAACTCGGGGGTGTGGCTGGCGGCAAAGCCCGTGGCGGTCTTCTCGATGAGATAGACCGCCAGCTTGTGCTCCCTGGCAAAGGCCATCGCCCGCTCGGGGCCCATCACCATGAGGGCGGTGTCGAGGGCATCGGCCTCCAGGGCCGTGGGGGTGATGACGGTGGCGGAGACCAGCTTGTGGGTCACGGGCTCGCCGGTGGTGGGATCGATGATGTGGGAGTAGCGCTTGCCGTCGAGCTCGTAATAGTTGCGATAGCTGCCAGCGGTGCTCACCGCCATGCCGTTCGGGGTCACCACATCCTCGATGGCGCCCGGTCTGTCCGAGGGCTCGACGATGGCCACCCGCCAGGGATTGCCCTTGTCGTTGTGCCCCTTGCTGCGCACCGCCCCCGCCACCTCGATGAGGTAGTTGTGGACCCCTTTTTGCTCCAGCAGCCCGGCTATCTCGTCGGAGGCCGCACCCTCGCCCAGGGTGGAGAGATCCAGATAGAGATCTGGGATGGCCTTGCCGAGCAGGAAGTGATCCCCCTCGGGGGTCAGGGTGAGCTTGTCGATGCCGACCCGCTCCCGCGCCTTGGCGATCTGCTCTGCGCCGGGCCGCCTGACCGGGCGCTTGTCCGGCCCGAATCCCCACAGATTGACCAGGGGGCCCACGGTGACATCGAGAACCCCCCGGGTGAGGTGCCCGGCGTCAATGCCCTGTTGCACAATCTTCGCCATGGTGGCCGGGATGACCTGGGGGGGCAGCCCCGTTCCCTGATTGAAGCGGGAGATGAGGGAGCCCGGATCATAGGTGGAGATCTCCTTGTTCAGGCGTGCCAGCAGCGCCTCCACCTCCTGTTGCAGTGCTCCCTGTCCGCCGGGGAAGGGGTCGCTCAGGGTCACCGCATAATAGGTGCCCATGGTGTTGCCCTGGATGCGGGTCTGGGTCGGGGCCGGCTGGCAGGCGCCAAGCAGCAGGATCAGGGAGAGCAGCAGGGTGCGCGCCAGCGCAGGCGCAAAGGGGAACTTCATCTCTCATTCTCGCGGGAGTCATCGACGGGGGAGCAGCTTAGCCAACGGCTGCGGTGTTGGCGAGTGGCCGTGGGCGGGAAGGCCGCAAATAATTAAGCGGGACGGGGATGTGAGCAACCCGCTTTGGGCCCGGGGTCGGGAGAAAAGAAGTGACCGGGCCCTCAGGCTGGCCCAAAAGCGGTCGTCCTTCGGTGACATTTGAATATAATGAAGATCGATCCTGACAGCATCTTTGCGGGTCGCGCCCACGGGGGCGAGATGCCTGTGCTGTCATCCTTCGTCAATCAAAGGAGAACGTGATGAAAAAGGTGTTAACCCTGCTGCTTCTTGGCTCCCTCGCCACCCCGGTCCTGGCCGACGAGTGCGCACTGGTGATCGAAGGCAATGACGCCATGCAGTTCAACCAGACGGCGATGAGCGTGCCGGCCACCTGCAAGGAGGTGACGGTGACCCTCAATCACACGGGCAAACTGCCGGTGGCCAACATGGGCCACAACTGGGTGCTGGCCAACACCGCCGACTATCAGGCCATCGCCACCGCCGGCATGAGCGCCGGGGTCGATCACGACTACCTGCCCAAGGATGACCCCAGGATCCTGGCCCACACCAAGCTGGTGGGGGGCGGCGAGAGCACCAGCGTTACCTTCAAGACCGACGGCCTGGCGGGCAAGGATCTCACCTTCTTCTGCTCCTTCCCGGGCCACTTCGCCCTGATGAAGGGCAGCTTCAAGGTGGGGTAGTGCCAAGGACCGTGTCGCCGCCAGTACAAGCAAAAGCCGGGAAGGTCCCGGCTTTTTTGTCTTCGCTTGCGCTGCGTCGCGGTGCTTTCATGATCTGGTCTGGGGTGGCAAGGGGATGAGCGGCGTAGAATAGGCCGCAAATGGGCCAGTGGCCCGCCTACGCCCCTTCGGAAAAGAGAGCATGAATGCAGTGAAATGGATGCTTGGCTGTTGCCTGATGCTGCTGTGTGCCATCGCGCTGGCCGCCGAGCCCCCGGTGAAGAAGAGCCGGAGCGGCATCTGTCACCCCAAGGGCGGCACCTACTACAGCCGCACCAGGCACTATACCCCCTATGACACCATGCAGGCCTGCCTCGACAGCGGGGGCCGTGCCCCCCGGCGTTAAACGGCGGCTTGCTTGGGCTGCAGGGTAAAGAAGGCGAGGGTGGTCTTCTTGCCGCACTCGAAGCGGATGTTCTCCTCCCCCTGCACCACCAGGGTCTCGCCCGGTGCGACCTGCTGTCCCTGCACGGTGAGCTGGCCCTCCAGCAGGTGGCAGAGGTAGCACTTGTCCGCCTCCAGGGTGAGGCTGAGGGGGAAGGGCAGGTTCAGCACCCGCACGTTGGCGCTGATGCGCGCCGGGTGGTAGATGAGCCCGAGATCCGTCACCTCTTTTTTCAGCAGCTCGCAGCGGGTCTCGTTATCCCCGCTGAAGTGGGCCGCCTCGAAGGTGGCGTAGGGGTGGCCGTTGAGCACGAAACCGGCACCGCTGACGGGCAGCAGGATGCGCTGGTAGCCGGGAAAGCGGGAGAAACTCCCCGCTTCCTTGATGGGGGCCGAGCTCAGCCGATAGTCAAAGTCGAGCTTGTCCAGGGTCGAACCAGGGGGGGAGATCAGGATCTGGGCCGTGGTGCCCTGCCTGTTCTTCCAGGGCATTTTCAACTGGTCGGACTCTTTAATCAGGGTGATCACGATGGCGCCTCGGCGGGAAGGGGAGAGTGGGGCCAGTGATACCATCTCCGGGAGTGGCTCACAAGGCGCCGCCAGCACAGGCCGCGCTGGTTGGCCACAAATCAGGCAGCGGATCCCCTGACGCTGACCCTAATCGGTCGACTCAAGCCCTTTTTCTATCTTGTCCAGCAGTTGCTGCAACTGCGCTATCTCCGCCGGCGTCAGCAGGGAACACAGCCGTTCGTCGAGCCGTGCGGCCTCCTGCTCCCCCTGGTTGACCCGCTCGCAGGCCAGCGGGGTCAAGGCCAGACAGATGCTGCGTCTGTCAGTGGGATGGGGCCGCTTCTCGATGAGCCCCTGTTTCTCCATCTCCTGCAGCAGGCGCGTCACCTGCGCCTTGTCGCGGCCAGACCGCTGTGCGATTAGCTGCGGCGTGGCGGGATCCAGCGCATGGATCAGTTGCAGCACCTTGTAATGGAGGGGGCTAAGGGCGATCTGCTGTGCCCGGAAATGCTGCGTCATGGCGATTTTGTACTGATCGAGGATCCGGAAGAGGCGGTTTGACAACCTCATGGTTGATAAAGTCAACTTAAAAGGGTTTAATTGATTTTATCAACCATATGGGCAAAAGCCCAGCCCGAGAGGAGATGAAAGATGCCACACACTTATCGTGTACAGGTCCAGGCGCTGGACCGCGAGGTGCCCCCGTTGCAGTTCGACTGCCAGAATCACGACGACATCTTTGCCATCCTGGCGCTCAGCAAGGGGAAGCTGGCCATGTCGGAGCAGGAACATCAGGCGTTTATCGTCGGGTTGAAGCTGTTTGGCGAAGTCATGATGCAGCATCGCAAAGAGGAGCTGTTCAAGGGGTTTCTCCCCCATTTCAAGCAATTCATGGGGCAACTGAAACGCACCGCCAGGGGAGAGGAGGCCGTGGTCGCCCCTTCCGAGTGACCCTGCCCTGACCCCAAGGGCGAGCGCTCCCGCCATCATGCCTGATGCAAAGGAAACCCCGAGGTTGTGATCCCGGTGCTGTCAAAGCGGCGGCGGCCCGCTACACTGGCAGCTCGTTTCACGGAGGACCCATCTTAAATGCGAAAGGGGACTCCCTCCGACGTAGGTGGGAGGGGAATTTCGCCGGGGCGTCAGCCCCGCTGGTTTTGAATGTATTGCTTGATCACCTCCAACGGTGCTCCGCCGCAAGAGCCCGCAAAGTAAGAGCGTGACCAGAGTACGGGTTTGCTGTAAGCACCTCTCAAGTCCAGAAATTCATTACGCAGTCGCCTTGATGTGACCGCCTTTAACGAGTTCACCAGTACCGATAGCTGCACCGTTGGCGCGTACTCTATCAGCATGTGAACATGATCAGCCTCTCCGTCACACTCTTTCAGTGCCGCACCAAAATCTCTGCAAACCTCTGCCGCACACTGACCGAATGAAGCGTGATGCAGATCCCCCAGTATCGGCTTTCGATACTTGGTAATAAACACCAAATGTACGTGCAAAACGTAGGCCGCATGGCGTGATTTATTAATTTTAGTGAATTGCATTCTGTCACTCAATCGGGCTTAATAGATATGGCGATAATGCTACACACTGAGCGCTAAATGCAAATTCTGAAAGCCTACAAGTTC
>NZ_PQLN01000133.1:0-8978 GCF_002919855.1 Aeromonas sp. ASNIH8
GCTCTTACTTTGCGGGCTCTTGCGGCGGAGCACCGTTGGAGGTGATCAAGCAATACATTCAAAACCAGCGGGGCTGACGCCCCGGCGAAATTCCCCTCCCACCTACGTCGGAGGGAGTCCCCTTTCGTATTTAAGATGGGAACTGAAGCGGCGAACGATTAATTATAAAAGCATCAATTCGAGCTGACGCTGCGACATATAGTGTCACATGAAATGACACTGGCAGAATTTATGACCATAAAAATCATTTTTGCAACACAAGTGAACTGAAAGATTTGATGAATGCAGTTTAATGTTTCAGCAAAGCAAGAAGCAGGGAAGCCCTGCCGGGCGACACGGACTCCCCGCTTATGTTCCCCGCCCTGTCAGACCGGCTGCCAGCCGCGCATGACCCTCAGCAGGTCCTTCCAGCTCACTATGCCCACCAGGGCGCCGTTTTCCAGCACAGGCAGACAGGAGATCTGGTGCTCCAGCATGAGGCCGGCGGCCTCTTTCAGGGAGCGTTCGGGGGAGACGGTGATGGGTTCACGGCTCATGATCTGGTGGGCGCGCCGGTTGAGGGTCTCGGTGTCCCGGTTCATCTCGGCATCCGTGTCCAGATAGGGGCTGATGGCACGCAGCAGATCCCGGTCCGAGATGACCCCCACCAGCTTCTCTTCCTCCACCACCAGGAGGTGGCGGAAATGGGCCTGCTCGAAGATCTCCTTGATGACGCTCAGCCTGTCATCCATGGAAACGGTCGCGACCCGGGTCGTCATGATCTCTTTAATCAACATGGTCAGCCTCCTGCCCCCCAGATGTCTCTGTTATGACACGTTTTTCCGGCGGCAGCCATCCCCCCCGCCCTCAAGTGCAAATTTGTGTCATTTCACGTAAGATCCGCGCCAGTTTCTCTCCTTCAATCGAGCCAAGCAGACCCATCCATGATAGTTGCCAGTCAAATCGAACTGATCCGCGGCGGCCGCACGCTGCTGGACAACGCGTCCGCCACCATACACCCCGGCCACAAGGTGGGCCTGGTGGGCAAGAACGGCTGTGGCAAGTCCACCTTCTTTGCGCTGGTACGGGGCGAGCTGGCCATCGACAACGGCAGCTTCAGCCTGCCCGCCGGCTGGCAGATTGCCGGCGTGGCCCAGGAGACCCCGGCGCTGGACTGCTCCGCCCTGGAGTACGTGATCGACGGCGACAAGGAGTTCCGCGCCCTGGAAGCCGAGCTCGCCCGGGCCGAGGCGGATGACAACGGTCTGCTGGTGGCCGAGCTGCACGGCAAGCTCGATACCATAGGTGCCTACAGCATTCGCGCCCGTGCCGCCGAGCTGCTGCACGGTCTGGGTTTTGGCGGCGATCAGCTCGACTCGCCGGTCAGAAGCTTCTCCGGTGGCTGGCGTATGCGCCTGAACCTGGCCCAGGCGCTGCTCTGCCGCTCCGATCTGCTGCTGCTGGATGAACCGACCAACCACCTGGATCTCGACGCCGTCATCTGGCTGGAGAAGTGGCTCAAGGGCTATCAGGGCACGCTGGTGCTCATTTCTCACGACCGCGACTTCCTCGATTCCGTGGTGAATCGCATCATCCATATCGAGAACGGCAAGCTCAACGAATACAGCGGCGGCTACTCCGACTTCGAACTGCAACGGGCCGAGCACCTGGCCCAGCAGCAGTCCATGTACGAGAAGCAGCAGCGGGAGATGGCCCACATGCAATCCTATGTGGATCGCTTCCGCTACAAGGCCTCCAAGGCCCGTCAGGCCCAAAGCCGGCTCAAAGCCATGGAGCGGATGGAGAAGATCCTGCCCGCCCACGCCGACTCCGAATTCAGCTTCGAGTTTCGCGAGCCCTCGGCCCTGCCGACTCCCCTCATCGCCATGGAGAACCTGTGCGCCGGTTACGGTGACAAGGTGATCCTCGAGAAGATCAAGCTCAACCTGGTGCCGGGGTCGCGCATCGGCCTGCTCGGTCGCAACGGCGCCGGCAAGTCCACCTTCATCAAGATGCTCTCCGGTAGCAACCCGCCGCTGTCGGGCAAGCTGGAGGTGAGCGCCGGGGTGAGCATCGGCTACTTCGCCCAGCATCAGCTCGAAACCCTGCGCCTCGATGACAGCCCCCTCGATCACCTGGTGCGCCTGGCCCCGGACAAGACCGAACAGGAGCTTCGCAACTACCTCGGCAGCTTCGGTTTTCACGGCGACAAGGTGCTCGACAAGGTGGCCCCCTTCTCCGGCGGTGAGAAAGCGCGTCTGGTGCTGGCCCTCATCACCTGGCAAAAGCCCAACCTGCTGCTGCTGGATGAACCGACCAACCACCTGGATCTGGAGATGCGCCACGCCCTGACCATGGCCCTGCAAGGGTTCGAGGGGGCCATGGTGGTGGTCTCTCACGACCGTCATCTGCTGCGCACCACCACGGATGACTTCTATCTGGTCCACGGCGGCCGGGTCGAGCCCTTCGATGGGGATCTCGACGACTACCACAAGTGGCTCGGCGAGCAGGAGAAAGAGGCCAATGCCAAGCCGGCAGATGGCACTGTCTCCGCCAACTCGGCGGTGGCGCGCAAGGATCAGAAGCGCCTCGAAGCCCAGTTCCGGCAAGCGACCCGGCCGCTGCGCCAGAAGCTGGAGAAGCTCGAAACCAGCATGGAGAAGCTGCAGGCCAAGCTGGCCGCGGTGG
This sequence comes from Aeromonas sp. ASNIH8, assembly GCF_002919855.1. Taxonomy (NCBI): domain Bacteria; kingdom Pseudomonadati; phylum Pseudomonadota; class Gammaproteobacteria; order Aeromonadales; family Aeromonadaceae; genus Aeromonas; species Aeromonas sp. ASNIH8. The sequence continues at coordinate 2,668 of NZ_PQLN01000133.1, forward strand.
AAGAGCAGCTCGCCGATCCCGCCATCTATGAAGAGAGTGCCAAGGGCAAGCTCTCCGAGCTGCTCAAGTCCCAGGGCCCCCTCAAGGAGGAGCTGGAGCACGTCGAGCTGGAGTGGATGAGCCTCTCTGAAGAGCTGGAAACCATGGAGCAGGCCTTCTTTGCGTGATGAAGCCTTGATGGCCAGCGAGCGGGTCAGCCCCGACGCCCTGCCCACCCCTTCCGAGTTCTGGACATGGAGCACGGGCGCCTATGGCCAGCGCAGCCAGGACTGGCTCCACGTGCAAAGCATGGGGGGCAACGTCAACCTGGCACTCCTGCTGCACCACCTCGACCTGCTCCGGATCCCGGTCGACCTCACGGACTTGCAACCGGCCCTGGTACAGACCGAGGCGGTGCTGCTCCCCTGGCGCACCCTGCGCCAGCAGGCCAAGTCACGGGTGGGAACCGAGGAGTACCAGACCATGCTGGCCCACGAACTGGAGCTGGAGCGGCTGCAACAGGGGGTCTTGCTGCAGACCCTGCGCACCCTCGCCCTGTTTCGCGGCGACAGCCGCAACCTGTTTCACTATCTATCGTTACTGGGTGCCCAGCAGGGCCCCCTCAGAGATCTCATATGCTGAGCTACCGCCACGCCTTTCACGCCGGCAACCACGCCGATGTGCTCAAACACGCCGTCCAGGCCCTGATCATCGAGTCCCTCAAGAAGAAGGAGAAACCCTTCATCGTGCTAGACACCCATGCCGGTGGCGGTCTCTACGACCTGCGCGGCGACTGGTCCCAGAAGAAGGCGGAATACGCCGACGGGATCAAACGCCTGTGGGATGAACGGGCCCAGTGGTCTGCCATGGCCCCCTATCTGGGTGTCATCGAGGAGATGAACAGCGATGGCCAGCTGCACTACTACCCCGGCTCGCCGGAGCTCTCCCGCCGCCTTATCCGCGATCAGGACAAGCTGGCGCTGATGGAGCTGCACAACAACGAGGTGGAGGATCTTCGCGCCAACATGGGGTACGACCCCCGCGTCGCCGTCCACCATCGCGACGGCTTCGAAGGGCTGGTTGCCCTGCTGCCCCCCACCCCGCGCCGCGGCCTGGTGCTCATCGACCCCCCCTATGAGCTGAAGGAAGATTACTTCGCCGTGGTCGATACCCTTAAAAAAGCGCAAAAGCTCTGGGCCACCGGCATCTACGCCCTCTGGTATCCCATCCTCGGGCAAGAGGCGGACAAGTCCCGCGACATGCTCAAAGCGATCAAGCGCGAGAACTTCGGCAACGTCCTGGTGGCCGAGCTGGAAGTGGCCGGCCAGACCAGCGATTGGGGCATGAACGGCTCCGGCATGCTCATCGTCAGCCCCCCCTGGATGCTGGACGAGCAGATCGAGGCCTTCTTGAAACCCCTGTGCGCCAGGCTGACCCAGGGCGCCGGCGCCCAGTACAGGGTGGAGTGGCTGAACAAGGCCGAAGCCTGACCCTCGGAACCACAGAAAATGAAAAAGGGCCTGTCACAGCAGGCCCTTTTTCATTGGGGCTGATGACCCGGCACGTTCACGCTGGCCAGCTGCTCGGACAGGCGGCTCGCCAGCCAGTCGATGGCAAGCCGGGTCTTGAGGGGCAGATGCGGACCATGGGGCCAGAGGGCGTTGATGGGATAGCGCCGACCCGGCAATCGGGCCAGCAGCTCGCGCAGCTCGCCCCGCTCAAGGTGGGGCCGCGCCAGCCAGGTCGGCAGCCAGGCGAGACCAAAGCCCGCGATGGCCGCCTGGGTGATGGCGTTGAGATCGTCCATCTGCAACCGCCCTCTGGGCTGGACTTCGCGCCATGCCTCGGCCTCCTGCCACCACCACGACAGCACCCGCCCCTGGCGCAGATAGGCAATGCACTCGTGCTCCGGTAACTCGGCCAGGGTCACAGGTTCCCCCCGCTCGGCCAGATAGGCGGGCGAGGCGCAAAGCGTCATGCCGTGCTCCCCGAGCCTGCGCGCCGCCAGATCCAGGCTGTCCGGCGGCTCTGCGTTGCGGATCACCAGATCCATCCCCTCCTCCACCAGATCCACCTTGCGATCGCTGAACGACAGCTCCAGGGCCAGCCCGGGATGCGCCTTCGCCAGCGCCAGCAAAATGGGGGCCACGCACTGCTGGCCGAACAGCACCGGCATGGAGACCTTCAATCTGCCGTTGAGGGTGAGCTTGTTGCTGGCCAGCGCCGCTTCCCCAAGACGCACCTCCTCCAGCGCCCGCAGGCAGTGGCGATAGAAGAGCGCCCCCTCCTCGGTCAGGCTCTGGCTGCGGGTGGTGCGATGAAACAGTTGCACGCCGAGACGCAGCTCCAGCCGCGCCACCCCCTTGCCCACCGCCGAGCGGGTGAGGTGAAGCCGCTCCGCCGCCTGGGCGAAGCTGCCCGCCTCCACCACGGTGGCGAAGAGATCGATGCCGTTGAGCGTGTTTGCCATCTATTGCATACCTTTTGGAACCAATATGGCGAAATACTATCAGCACTGCGGAAAAAAATGACTGGTAAGCTCCCTTCATTCTTCACACGTTTCAGATGGAGTTTCCCTCATGAGCCAGATCCTGCTGCTGCAATCCAGCCTCAACGGCCCCGCATCCCGCACCAACCAGTTGATGGAGCGCTTCCTGCAAACACGCCGGGAGCAGGGCCATCAGGACCAGGTGGTGGTGCGTGATCTGACCGCCCTCGACTTGCCCGTCCTCGACAGCCCGTTGTTTCACGCCCTGCGCGGGGCTGAACCGGCCAATGAGGCCATCCGGCAGGCGGTGGCGCTGTCGGATCGGCTGATTGCCGAACTCAAGGCCACCGACCTGCTGCTGATCGGCGCCCCCATGTACAACCTCAATGTACCGACCCCCCTCAAGAACTGGTTCGATCTGGTGGCACGGGCCGGGGTGACTTTCCGTTACACCGACACCTACCCCATGGGGCTGGTGGAGGGGGTCAACGCCCTGGTGTTCAGTAGCCGCGGCGGCGTGCATCAGGGACAGACGACGGATGCGGTCACCCCCTACCTCCAATCCGTGCTCGGCCTGATGGGCATCCCGGTGGACTTCGTCTACGCAGAGGGGATGGATCTGCGCCCCCACGGGGCGGAGCAGGGGATGCGCGAGGCCCATGCTCGGATCGCTGACCTAGGCAGGTAGGGCCATCACCCGATCTTGCCCCTTCCAACCGGCCACCTGCTGCGCGGGACATTCCAAGTAAAAAAGCCCCGCAAGGGGCTTTCACGTGCAGGCAAACATCAGGCCCTGACGGGCATATCCCGCCAGAGCGCCAGAATGAGCAGCGCCAGCAGGGCAAAGGGCGGCACCAGGCAGAGCAGCACGCACAGGAAGGTGACAAGCCCCGGGTGGCGGCTCTTGCGCCGGGCCAGTCGCCAGGCCACCACACCGACAACGATCATCATCAGCAGCATGAAGAGAACAAACAGGTTGGAGTTGATGGTCATGAAAGCTCCTTTTTCATGGCAAAAGGCACACTCTAGCGCCGTTGCGGTCCCGGGCAACTCCCAATCTGGTGGTGCCTCCCCCGGTCGATAGGCATTTTCTATTTCGCTGATAGATGAGAATGGTTTTCATTTGATGAGATTCTGGGTGATACTGCCTTCATCGCCAGAGGAGACACCACCATGAAAAAGACCATCAGCTTCGCCATCCTGCACTTTTGTGTCGCCTTCACCGTGGCTTACCTGCTGACCGGCGAACTGCTCACCGCCAGCCTGATCGCCCTCATCGAGCCCGCCGTGAACACGGTCGCCTTCTACTTCCACGACCTTGGCTGGCACAAGCTCAAGCCTGAACACAGCCTGCAGGCCAAGACCAGCAGCTTCGCCCTGGTCCACTTCTCGGTGGCCTTCGGTGTCGCCTACCTGCTGAGTGGCGAGCTGCTCACCGGCGGCGTGATGGCACTGATCGAACCTGCCATCAACACCGTCGTCTTCTTCTTCCACGAGCGGCTGTGGCGCAGCCGCCAGACCTTGGCGCTGGCCGGCGTCTGATTGCCATGCAGGGCCGCCCGGCACCCAAAAACACGGGGTGCTCCTGCCTCCTTCGGGTGTAAAGTGTGCTCTGGTCACGGGGCATCATGCCCCCTGTTGGAGCCCTGTCGATGAACAAGATCTTGCTTGGAACCCTGCTGTTTTGCCCTCTGCTGGCCGCCGCAGCCACCCCGTCCTTCGAGTGCGCCAAGGCGAAAGGCGCCGCCGAAACCCTCATCTGCAAGGATGCCGGACTGGCTGCGCTGGATAACGAGCTGTCAGCCCTCTATCCCAAGGCGATTGCCGGGTTCTCCCCCGAGCAGCAGAAGAGCGAGCGCGCCATCCAGCGCGGCTGGATCAAGGGGCGCAACGACTGCTGGAAGGCGGGCGACCTGCGCCAATGCGTGGAAGAGAGCTACCAGTTGCGGATCACCGAGTTGCAGATAAAAGGCGGCCAGCTGAGGGTGCCGATGCCGGTCGATTACCAGTGCGGCAAGAGCGTCACCCTCTCCACCTACTTCTACAACGAGGCCAAGCGGCCCGCCGCCATGATCAACCTGAGCGAGGGTAACAACCAGCAGCAGGTGCTCGCCTATGAGACCCCCAGCGCCAGCGGCGCCCGGTACGAGGGGCAAAACCTCACCCTCTGGACCAAGGGGAGCGACGCCATGCTGGAGCGCTACGGTCAGCCCACCCTCAACTGCAGCGAGATCCCGGGCAACTGATCCCCCGCCAGGCCAAGGGCGGGCAACCACTCCCGAACAGGCAGCAAGTGGGTCACCAGTTGGTGGCCGCTCGCCCCCTTTTACCTATCCCCAGCCCCCTCTCGCCAATCCAGCCCGGACGCCAGGCTTTCGGGCTGACCTCCATTTGTTGATCTTGCCCGGCAATTCGCCATTTCCTCCTTTCCCTTCGCTCGCGGGCGGTTAATATAGCCAATTGGCAACACACGCCTCGTCGGAGTCTCCCATGAGCCATGCCAACCACGCCCAATTGGTCAATCGCAGCAAGCTGGAAGCTGACATTCAGGGCGGTAGCGTCGCCAAAGGGCACAACCGGCAAGAGGTAAATGACTGATTCAACCATGTCGAGTGGAGTGAATGTATGGAAACGCACACACTGCATCGGGGTCGGCTGATCGACCATCTCCAGCTGGTGGTGAAAGGCCTGACCGCCAGCGAGCGCTTTTACAGGGCCATACTGGCCACCCTCGATGTGCCAATCGGCGGCGCGGGTGAGGGTTACTTCTGGGCTGACGAGCTGTTTGTCACATCCATCGACAGCCCGGCTGCGCTCGGCGCACTGACCGGTCGCCATCATCTCGCCTTCCAGGCGCAGGACCACGCCACAGTCGATCGCTTCTATCAGGCAGCGCTGGCCCACGGCGGCCAGGACAACGGCGCCCCCGGCGAGCGAGCCTATCACCCCGGCTACTACGCAGCCTTTGTCCTCGACCCGGACGGCAACAATATCGAAGCTGTATATCACGGCGAGGCAACGCGCAGCGCGGAGTCGGTGGAAATTAAGTTTTAGTAAAGAGAACAGAGCACCAGTGATATAGGCATCGCTATGGTGCAACGAGTTAACTACGCCTTGCTCAACATAGTGATGCCCTGATTTCTTTATTGACTGTATCTTTATGCAGTCGTGATAATCGAACTAAAAAAGGGGAACATGCTAAGGAAGGTGCGAACAAGTCCCTGATATGAGATCATGTTTGTCATCTGGAGCCATGAAAAAGGGTTCATCATGAGTCATCAGCTCACCTTCGCCGACAGTGAATTCAGCAGTAAGCGCCGTCAGACCAGAAAAGAGATTTTCTTGTCCCGCATGGAGCAGATTCTGCCATGGCAAAACATGGTGGAAGTCATCGAGCCGTTTTATCCCAAGGCTGGTAATGGCCGGCGACCTTATCCGCTGGAAACCATGCTACGCATTCACTGCATGCAGCATTGGTACAACCTGAGCGATGGCGCGATGGAAGATGCTCTGTACGAAATCGCCTCCATGCGTCTGTTTGCCCGGTTATCCCTGGATAGCGCCTTGCCGGACCGCACCACCATCATGAACTTCCGCCACCTGCTGGAGCAGCATCAACTGGCCCGCCAATTGTTCAAGACCATCAATCGCTGGCTGGCCGAAGCAGGCGTCATGATGACTCAAGGCACCTTGGTCGATGCCACCATCATTGAGGCTCCCAGCTCGACCAAGAACAAAGAGCAGCAACGCGATCCGCAGATGCATCAGACCAAGAAAGGCAATCAGTGGCACTTTGGCATGAAGGCCCACATTGGTGTCGATGCCAAGAGTGGCCTGACCCACA
>NZ_PQLN01000134.1:0-8833 GCF_002919855.1 Aeromonas sp. ASNIH8
GCTCTTACTTTGCGGGCTCTTGCGGCGGAGCACCGTTGGAGGTGATCAAGCAATACATTCAAAACCAGCGGGGCTGACGCCCCGGCGAAATTCCCCTCCCACCTACGTCGGAGGGAGTCCCCTTTCGCATTTAAGATGGCATTATCGTCATTCACGATATTCCATATGAAATTGCCAAGCACCGTAATCACCCCCACCAGGACGCCATTCACGTGGCAGGCTGGGTCAGCCTGTTCACCCTGCACGTGCTCTGGCCCTTCCTCTGGATCTGGGCCACGATTTATCGCCCCGATCGCGGCTGGGGCTTCTCGCAACGCCTACAACATGACGAAACAGAGATCAGCGCACTCAAAGAGGAGCTGGCAGCACTGCAGGCTCGCATGACCACGCTCGAACAGACCGACAAATAGGTAACGCCCCATGGACCTGCTACTTATTCTCACCTATACAGCCCTCTGCATAGGTATTTTCAAGATCTTCAAGATCCCGCTCAACAAGTGGACCGTGCCGACCGCCGTACTGGGTGGCGTCATCATCATCGGCACACTCATCATGCTGATGAACTACAACCACCCCTATTCCGAGCTGGCTCGCAACTATTATGTCTCCACCCCGGTCGTGCCCCTGGTCAAGGGGCGTGTCACCGACGTCCCGGTCAAGCCCAACCAGCCGGTCAAGAAAGGGGATGTGCTGTTTCGCATCGACGCTGAGCCCTTCCAGGAGAAGGTCGCCAGCCTGACGGCGCGCCTCGCCTCCAACACCGATTTTCTGAAGGCTCTGGACGCCCGCCTGCGATCCGCCAGCCTGGACAGGGATCGCGCCCAGGAGCTGATGCGACGGGGCATCGGCAAACAGCGCGACCTCGACGTCACCCAGGCCAACGTGGATGACATCGTCGCCCAAATTGATCAGCAGAAAGCGACCCTCAATGACCTGGGTGCCCAGCTCAACATCGCCAAGTACGATCTGGAGCAGACCGTGGTCTACGCCCCGAGTGACGGTCATGTCGTACAACTGGCATTGCGCCCGGGCATGATTGCCGCCCCCTTCATGTTCCGCCCCGTGATGACCTTCATTCATGAAGATGCCAATGCCTATGTCGGCTGGTTCTGGCAGAACAGCATGCAGCGGCTCAAGGCGGGTGACGAGGCCGAAGTCGTGCTCGACGGCATTCCGGGCCGCATCTTCAAGGCCAAGGTGCAGTCCGTTATCCCGGCCATGGCACCGGGCAATATCCAGGCACAGGCGGGTCTTATCGATCAGACCTCTGCACAGGTACCGGGTCGCCTGCCCATCGTGCTCGAGATCACCGATCCCGAATGGGCAAACTACCAGGTGATCGCGGGTTCCAGCGGTCAGGCCGCCATCTATACCGAGCACTTCCACCACGTGGCCATCATGCGCAAGATCCTGATGCGCATGGGTAGCTGGCTCAACTACCTGTTCCCCTTCCACTGAGGTCCCTGACCTGCACGGGCCGGCATCCTGCCGGCCCGCTTCCTGTCAGCACGCCCCCTTCGCTGCATTTTCCCCGCAAGATCCCTATAATGGCGCCATCTTGCACCACAGCCGTTCCCCATGTTCGTTCTCAGACCCTATCAAACCGACGCGGTCAACGCCGTCATCAGCCACTTTCGCAAACACCCGGATCCCGCCGTGGTGGTGCTGCCCACCGGGGCCGGCAAAAGCCTGGTGATCGCCGAACTGGCCCGCAAGGCCCGTGGCCGGGTGCTGGTGCTGGCTCACGTCAAGGAGCTGGTGGAGCAGAACCACGCCAAGTACGAGGCCTGGGGACTCCGGGCCGACATCTTTGCCGCGGGGCTCGCACGCAAGGAGGCGAGCGCCCAGGTGGTGTTTGGCTCGGTGCAGTCGGTGGCGCGCAATCTGGATGCCTTCGACGGCGCTTTTTCGCTGCTCATCATCGACGAGTGCCACCGGGTCTCGCTCGATGACGACAGCCAATACCATCAGGTGATCGAGCATCTCAAGGCCGCCAATCCGGCCCTCAAGATCCTCGGGCTCACCGCCACCCCCTATCGGCTGGGGCTGGGCTGGATCTACCGGCGCCACTACCACGGCATGGTCAAGAGCCACGGCGAGCGGCTCTTTGGTGACTGCGTGTTCGAACTGCCCCTGCGCTTCATGGTGAAAAACGGCTACCTGACCCCGCCGCGCCTAGTGGACGCCCCCATCGTCCATTACGACTTCAGCAAGCTGGTGCCGCGGGAGAACGGCCTGTTCAGCGAGGCGCAGCTCAACGGCGAGATCAAGCGACAGGAGCGGGTCACCCCCCATATCCTGAGCCAGGTGCTGGAGTATGCGGCCGACCGGCAGGGGGTGATGATTTTCGCCGCCACAGTCGAACATGCCCGGGAAATTCATGGCCTGCTCGGTACCAGAGGCCAGCAGGCCGCCCTCGTCACCGGCGAGACACCGGGACCGGAGCGCGACGCTCTAATCAGTGCCTTCAAGGCGCGCGAGCTCAAGTTTCTGGTCAACGTAGCGGTGCTCACCACCGGTTTTGATGCCCCCCACGTCGACCTTATCGTGATGCTGCGTCCCACCGAATCGGTGTCGCTCTATCAGCAGATTGTGGGACGGGGCCTGCGCCTCTCACCCGGCAAGAGCGATTGCCTGGTGCTCGACTACGCAGGCAACAACTTCAACCTGTTTGCCCCCGAAGTGGGGGAGCCCAGGCCCCACGCCGGCACCGAGCCGGTTCAGGTGCCCTGCCCCGCCTGCGGCTTTGCCAACACCTTCTGGGGCAAGACCGACGAGGATGGCAAGGTGATCGAGCACTATGGCCGCCGCTGTCAGGGACTGTTTGAAGATGACGAGGGCAACCGCGAGGAGTGCGACTACCGCTTTCGCGCCAAGATCTGCCCCGGTTGCGGCGCTGAAAACGACATCGCCGCCCGTCGCTGCCAAAGCTGTGACCAGCTGCTGGTGGACCCTGACGACAAGCTCAAGGAAGCCCTCAATCTCAAGGACTGCATGGTGATCCGCTGCGCCGGTTTGACCCTGAGTGCCGTGCGCGGCAAGCAGGGGGAGCGGCTGGAGGTGACCTACCACGACGAGGATGGCCTGACCCTGACAGAGTACTTCCCCTTTCACTCCCGGGGTGCACAGCGCTTGTTTCAACAACGCTTTGTGCGTCATCATTGGCCCGCCCCGGGCCTGGAGCCCGAATTCACGACCCTGGCGAGCGTGATGCTCGCGGCAAACCAGTTCCGTCACCCGGATTTCGTCATCGCCCGCAAGTCGGGACGCTTCTGGCAGGTGAAGGAAAAAATATTCGATTACGAGGGGCGTTACCGGACTGCCAACGCCCCGGCCTGACCCCATGGCAGGCGATACCCGGCAGTCACCCGGTTTGATTATCGGGGCGGTTTCTGATGCCGCCCTTTCGTTCAGTTAGAGGATCCTATGCAGCGGCTGTTGATTGGTTTTTGTGCTCTCTTTTCTCTGGCGGTCCACGCTGCCCCGTTGACCCCGCCCAAGGGGGGCCAGTACGCCGTCATCGTACAGGGCAACAACGGGGTGGAATTTGCCCGTCACGCCGATGACATGATAGCCCCCGCCTCCACCATGAAGGTGCTCACTGCGCTCGCTGCACGCCTCGAACTCGGTGCCGACTTCCGCTTCGCCACCGACATCCAGGCCCAGCCCGGCGCCAAACAGGGCACCACCATCAACGGCGACATCTGGATCAACTTCGTCGGCGACCCGACCCTGTCGCGCATGGATCTGGTTGCCCTGTTCAAACAGTTGGGCGTCACCCGCATTCAGGGCAACGTCTATGTCAACACCGGTGCCTACAACGGCTATGAGCGTGGCAACGGCTGGTCCTGGGGGGATCAGACCCTCTGCTTCGCCGCTCCCGTCTCCTCGGTCATCATCGACAAGAACTGCGCCTACGGCACCATCACCGCCACCCAGATTGGCAAGCCTGCGGTGGGCAACGTGGCCACCGGCGTGCCCATCGGCATCGGCGCCGACAACGTGGAGGTGATGAGCTATGGCGACATGGCGCGTCAGTTCTGCGCTCTGGAAGTAGACATGGCCAAGGGCAACTTCTACGAGCTCAAGGGCTGCCTCACCCCGAACAAGGAGCCACAAGGGCTGCGCTTTGCCATCCATGACGTGGAGGCCTGGGGCTGGGACAACATCCGCTGGGCCATGAACCGCGCCGGGATCAGCCACGACGGCCTGCTGCGGGTCACCCATCAGGCCCCTGTCGGTGCCCAGACCCTGGCGACCCACTACTCTGTCTCCCTGCCGGTGATGCTCGCCAAGATGTTGAAAAAGTCCGACAACCTCTACGCCGATACCTTCCTCAAAACCGTGGGGCGTCACTACTACAACAAGCCGGGCAGCTATCGCAGCGGCACCATGGCGGTGCGCGCCATCCTGACCAAGCACGGCATTGACCTTGGCAACGCCACCCTGGCCGACGGCTCCGGCCTCTCCGCCCACAATCTCATCAGCGCACGCCAGATGTTGTCGGTGCTTAACTTCATCCAGAAGAACGATGCCGAGCTCGACTTCATCAAGCTGCTGCCAAGCTCCCAGGTGGACGGCACCCTGGCCTGGCGACGCAGCGTCACCGCCCCCATGATGAAGAACAAGGTGCACGCCAAGACCGGTACCATCACAGGTACGTCGAACCTCGCCGGTTTCATCGACACCGCCGGTGGCCAGCGCAAGGCCTTCGTGATGTTCCAGCGCGGTCTCTCCCAGGATCCGGCGACCCACGAGCGCTACCGCGCCAGCAAGGCGCCCTGGCCCTGGACCGTCTTCGAAAAAGGCGTGCTGGAGAGCATCTACCAGCAACAACCCATCCAGATCGTCGAGCAGTGATAGACGGGCTGCCTTGCCGGCAAGGCGGCCCGATTCCCCGGCCTTGGGGCGAAACAGGGACGCTGGCGCCGTCATCAGCAGTGGGTGCAATCGGAGATGGCGAACGTAAGCATCGCTATTTTCAGCTTTGACTGACAGGGCGCCACGGCTATGCTGTGCCCAGCCTCATCTCAATGGCCTTCTTCAACGGCTTGTTTAATGGAGAGAAAAGATGTTTGTAGAGATTTTTGGTCGTCCCGGTTGCCCCTATTGCGTGCGTGCCAAGCAGATTGCCGAGCAACTGACCGAGGAGCGCGATGACTTCGAGTTCCGCTACGTGGATATCAACGTGGCCGGGCTGACCAAGGACGATCTCGCCGCCAAGGCGGGCAAGCCGGTCACCACTGTGCCGCAGATCTTCCTGGATGAGCAGCACATCGGCGGCTGCACCGATTTTGAGGCCTATGCCAGAGCCAATCTGGGTCTGTAAGCCCCGACACCATGAAAAAAAGCGCCTCTGGCGCCTTTTTTCATGTCGCCAAGTCTGCCTCAGGCCACCGGCGTGAAGCGGCTCACCACCTGTCCCTGATGTTCAATCCACTCCATGAACATGGCGACGGGGCGGGCATAGACCTGACCATCCTGTTCGGATTGATAGATCACCAGCTGCTCCTGGGTTTCGGTGTGCAAGGCCAGGGCCAGAACCTGGTAATAGCCCCCCTTGAAATGGCGGTAGCGACCGGTGGCGGGTGCCTGCATGAGTGAACCTCGAGAGCGGAAAGATGAGCCCCCGTGCCTGCATGCTCCCCTGGCAGACCGACGGGTCGGGGCCTTTTTTACCCCAGCCAATCGTGCCAGATGGGGGAGATATTTCAATACACTCATGTTGCTTTATGAATCTGCTCCTCATCTTTCACTGATCTACCAAAGAGAGGCAAACGATCATGCTGAATTTAACATTTCAACAACCCTGTTTCAGGGGCAAATATCAGGGATTTATTCCATAAATTAGATTGTTCTAGCATTCAATTCTGTGAAGAATAGGGGCAGAGAAATTTGATACTAAAAACAGCTTTTCTGCCAACGTGCCCCACGGGGAAGGAATCACGCTCACCATGTTCACTATCGACAAGTCGCACAAGCTCGACGATGTCTGCTACGACATCCGCGGCCCGGTGCACAAAGAAGCTCGCCGTCTCGAAGACGAAGGTCACCGCATCATCAAGCTCAACATCGGCAATCCGGCCCCGTTTGGCTTCGAAGCACCGGAGGAGATCATCAAGGATGTGATCCTCAACATGCCCCAGAGCCAGGGCTACTGCGACTCCAAGGGGCTGTTCTCGGCCCGCAAGGCGGTGATGCAGTACTACCAGCAAAAAGGGATGCGCAAGGTCGACATCGATGACATCTACATCGGCAACGGCGCCAGCGAGCTCATCGTGATGGCGATGCAGGCGCTGCTCAACAACGGCGACGAGATGCTGGTGCCCTCCCCCGACTACCCGCTCTGGACCGCGGCCGTCACCCTCTCCGGTGGCCATGCGGTGCACTACCGTTGCGACGAAGGGGCTGACTGGTATCCGGATCTCGACGACATCCGCGCCCGCATCACCCCGCGCACCCGCGGCCTGGTGCTGATCAACCCCAACAACCCGACCGGCGCCGTCTACGGCAGCGAGTTCCTGCTGGAGGTGATCGAGATCGCCCGCCAGCACAACCTCATCATTTTCGCCGACGAAATTTACGACAAGATCCTCTACGACGACATCTCCCACACCAGCGTCTGCACCCTGTGCGACGATGTCATGGTGGTGACCTTCAACGGCCTCTCCAAGGCCTACCGCGCCTGTGGCTTCCGCCAGGGCTGGATGGTCATCACCGGTCCCAAGGGTCGCGCCAAGGGCTACATCGAGGGGCTGGAGATGCTGGCCTCCATGCGGCTGTGTGCCAACGTGCCCATGCAGCACGCCATCCAGACCGCCCTTGGGGGCTACCAGAGCATCAACGAGCTGATCCTGCCGGGGGGCCGCCTGCGTCGCCAGCGGGACAAAGCCTGGGAGCTTTTGAATGAGATCCCCGGTGTCTCCTGCGTCAAGCCCAAGGGGGCGCTCTACATGTTCCCGCGCCTCGACCCCAAGGTGTACGACATCCGCGATGACCAGAAGATGGTGTTCGATCTGCTGCAGCAGGAGAAGCTCCTGCTGGTGCAAGGTACCGGCTTCAACTGGCCTGCACCGGATCACTTCCGCCTGGTGTTCCTGCCCCGGGAAGAGGAGCTGGATGAGGCTATCGGCCGTCTCGCCCGCTTCCTCAAGGGCTACAAGCAGTAAGCAAGGCTCATGAAAAAGGCTCCCGCGGGAGCCTTTTTGTTGTCTGTCGTTTTCTATCCGCGCCATCAGCCGTGCAGCAGAGCCCCGGCCACCAGTACCACCATGGTGATGAGAGCCGCCCCGATGATGAAGGGCAGCACCCAGCGCACGAAGCGATCGTAGGGGATCCTGGCGAGCGCCAGCCCCGCCACCAGGTGAGCGGCGGTGGGGGCGAACAGGTTGATCCAGCCGGAGGCGGACTGATAGGCGGTGATCACCAGATCCCGCGAGATGCCGGAGAAGTCCGCCAGCGGCCCCATCAACGGCATGGAGACGGTCGCAAGCCCCGAGGTGGAGGGAATGAAGAAGCTCAGGATGATGTGCACCAGATAGGCCATCAGGATGAAGACCGACGACGACAGCCCGCTCACCAGTCCCTCGGCCCAGTGCAGTATGGTGTCGATGATGACGCCGTGCTCCATCACCACATAGATGCCGTGCGCCACCGCCACCACCAGGGCAACCCCGATGAGATCCCGCGCCCCGTTGAGGAAGGTCGCCACGTAGTTGGACTCCGGCATCCGGTTGATGAGGGCAATCAGGATGGAGGCGCTGAAGAAGAGGGTGGAGAGCTCGTCAAACCACCAGCCCAGGGTGGGCAACAGATCGATGCCCAGATCCGACCAGGGCACCACCGCATAGATCATCAGCAGGAAGGTGCCGAAGAAGACCAGCATGGTGAGCTTCTGCTTGCCGCTGAAGGCGAGGTTGCCGCTCTTCATCTGGGAGAACTCGTCGTCATAAACGATATCAGCCAGCACGGAGCGGGACTTGTCCTGCTGCACCTGCCTGGCGTAGCGCATCACGAACCAGGAGGCGAAGATCACCAGCAGCAGCCACTGGATGACCGTAGCCCTATCCCCTCACCGATGGGGATACCCGCGAAACCGGAGGCGATGCCGGTGGCAAACGGATTGACGGTGGAGGCGAGCACCCCGACCCCGGAGCCGAGCAGGATGATCCCGGCCGCCACAATGCGATCGAAGCCCGCCGCCATCATCACCGGCACGATGAGTGCCCAGAAGGCCACCGTCTCCTCCGCCATGCCGAAGGTGGAGCCACCCAGGGCGAACAGGGCGATCAGCACCGGGATGAGCAGCCGCTCGCGCCCGGCGAAGGTACGCACTATGGCCCCGACCCGGCATCCAGCGCACCGCTCTGCATGGTCACCGCCAGAAAGCCGCCGATGATGAGTACGAACAGTGCTACGTCCGCCGCCTTGTGAAAGCCCTGGATGGGCACCTTGAGCACATCGAATACCCCCTGGGGTTGGGAAGGGAGCTCGGTGTAACTGCCGGGTACCGGCAGCAGTCGCTCGTCACCGCTGTAGTCGGCCACGGCCGCTGCCGCCACCGGCTGCTGGGTCTTGGCCGTCACATAGTTGTATTTGCCCGCCGGCAGCACCCAGGTGAGGGCCGCCATCAGGGCGATGATGATGAAAAGCAGGGTATAAACCGTCGGGAGCTGGCGCTTCTTGGGCGCCTCATGGGATGTGGTCCTTAACCATCCCCTCGTATGAGCGAGGCGTGGCGCGGCTTCTGAGGTATGATCGCCATCCTTGACCAGCTAATACCCGACAGATAATCGCCATGTTTAACCACGATCTAATCCTCAACCACATCAAC
>NZ_PQLN01000135.1:0-8734 GCF_002919855.1 Aeromonas sp. ASNIH8
TGCGCTTTGTCTCTGCCAGCCCGTGATTCCAGACATAACGAGCACAACCGCCCAACTGGCGCAGGCGTTGCGCTTGTTGGGCGGTCGGTTCGAGTCGGAACTTGTAGGCTTTCAGAATTTGCATTTAGCGCTCAGTGTGTAGCATTATCACCATATCTATGGTGCCCGATTGAGTGAAAGAATGCAATTCACTAAAATTAATAAATCACGCCATGCAGCCTACATTTTGCACGTACATTTGGTGTTTATCACCAAGTATCGAAAGCCGACATTGGGGGAGCTGCATCACGCTTCATTCGGTCAGTGTGCGGTAGAGATTTGCAGAGATTTTGGTGCGGAACTGAAAGAGTGTGACGGAGAGGCTGATCATGTTCACATGCTGATAGAGTACGGCCCAACAGTGCAGCTATCGGTGCTGGTGAACTCGTTAAAGGCGGTCACATCAAGGCGACTGCGTAATGAATTTCTGGACTTGAGGGGTGCTTACAGCAAACCCGTACTCTGGTCACGCTCTTACTTTGTGGGCTCTTGCGGCGGTGCGCCGTTAGAGGTGATCAAGCAATACATTCAAAACCAGCGGGGCTGACGCCCCGGCGAAATTCCCCTCCCACCTACGTCGGAGGGAGTCCCCTTTCGCATTTAAGATGGGGTTGAAGGGGCGATCGATCACCCCGTGTTCAACGTTGAGATCGAGCGGCGAGACGTAGACCCGCTCCCAGGGCAGCGCCATGGCATCGCGAAAGTAGTAACGCTCCCCCTTGTTCTGCAACTGGTCGTCCGTCACACGCCACAGATGCTGGCCCTGGCGATCGATGCGCACCCGCTCCATGCCATCCGGGGCAAGCCAACGCACCTGGGCATAGTCGGGATTGCGGTTCAGCAGGATGGTGAACTGGACGGCCAGGGTGTCACGGTCATTGCGAGCCGCCGCTTCGAGCAGGATGGGTTCTTCCGACATGCTGCGCACATGGCGCAGCGGCACCGCCAGCTCGCCGTCAAGGCGGCCGCTGGCAAGCGCCAGGAAGGTGCTCTCATCACTGCGAACGCGATAGAGCTCGCGCTCGATCAGTGCATTGCCCAGCAGATAGCTACCTGCCAGGACAAGCAGCAGAATAGGTGAAAACAGCAGGATATTGCTGTAAAAACAAAGAGGCCACCCGATTGGGTGGCCTCTTCACAGGAAAGTTCGTTGTCGATTAGACGCGAACGAAATCCAGGTGAACCAGCTTGTAGCGAACCGGGTGACGCTGGATAGCCTTCACGTTCACTTTGACTTCTTCACCGTTGATGACCAGGGTCAGCTCGGAGGAGTAGAACTCCGGCTTCTCTTGGGCCAGGATCAGCTTCTTGTGGTCCAGGGTAACGGACACGGCTTCTTTGCCTGCACCGTAAACGATGGCAGGAACCAGGTCAGCATGACGCAGGCGGCGGCTCGCACCTTTCCCCAGGTCAGAACGGACTTCAGCTTGGAATACGAAAGACATAGTGATTATCTCTTTTAAGATGAATGTATGGTGTTGACTGCGACCGGTCAGCACCTCGCAAAACGAGCGCGAATACTAGCACGGGCCCGGAGGGGATACAAGGAAAGAACCCGCGTCACTCCTCTTTGGCCAAGAGGCACTCCACCACGCCTCTCGCCATCCCCTAGCGCCCCTGCTCCAGACGGGCAAACTGCTGCTGTCGCTGGGCCGGGCTCAGGGAATCGAATTGCGCCAGAGTCTGCGCTTTCGGGCAATAGAGGCGCTGCCCGGCCTGTACCTGGATCCCTTTGGCCATCCTGTCACGATTTTCCTGCACCAGCGCCAGCAGATAACTGTAAGTATCCGAGCCGCCGGCCTCCTTTGACTGAAGCTGGCTTGCAATGCGCCACAGGGTTTCTCCCGGCGCCACCTGATGACAAACCCGCGATGCCTCCCCTGCCGCCGTGGCGGAAAGAATCAGGGTCGCCTGCTCAGGGGCAGAATCTGCGGTGGCCATGGGCTGTGCATCTCCCTGTCTTGCCAAGGCCTGTGTGGGGACCAGCCCCCCAAGCCGTGCGAGCAAGGGCTCCCCCAGAGGCATCCGCATCTTCCTCTCCCGGGGCAGGGAGAACTCGGCGACAAAGGCGACAGCGCCCGGGACTTCGAACGAGGGGGCCGAGGAGGCGGCTTGCAGTACTGATTGGTGGGGAGCCATTCCATAGGCCATCTCATCGATGCGCTTCAGCCTGGCCAGGTAAGCCTTGGAGAGCTGGGCCTCCCCTTCGAACAGATCGAAGGGGGGCACCAGCCGGGCAGGAAAGAGGATCTGCCAGCGGCCATTCTTCTTTCTCTGTTCAAGTGGGGGAAACTGATTGCCCCGCCAGGCCGCAAAAATGGGCGGCACGGGGCGCTGCACCGGATAGAACTCCGGGTTGAGCTGCACCCAGGTTTGTTCCGCAATGGGTTGATACCCGCTGATGTTGACCAGTGCCACCCCCAACCAGATCCCCAGCATATGACGGCCTCCCTTCCCTTTGGCGTCTCGTTGCTTTCACACTATGGCTCAGAAAACAGATAGATAGCAGCTTAGCACTGGGCAATGGCGCTCTGCACCCGTTTATCCGAGATAGGGTATGGCGTCCCCAGTTGCTGGGCGAAGAAGGAAACTCGCAGCTCCTCGATCATCCAGCGGATATTGGCCACCTCGGCCGGGATCAGCTGGGATTTGGGGATCTTGGCGAGCAGTGCCTTGTACTCCGACTCCACGCTGTGCACCTTGAGCATGTAGACCCGATCCCGGTTGGGATCGATGGCGAGCTTCTCGAGCCGCCGCTCGATGGCCCGCAGGTAGCGCAGCAAGTCAGGCAGCCGCTGCCAGCCGGTCTCGGTGACAAAGCCCTTGTGAATGAGGTTACCCAACTGCTGCTGGATGTCCGACATGGCAAAGGCGGTGTCGAGCTGCATCTTGCCCTTGAGCCGTTTCTTGATCTCATGGGAGAGGGTCAGCACGGCTTCCACCTGTTTGGCCACCTCCACCACCGCATCGTTGAGCTCGGCGCGGACATACTCCTTGAGCGCCTCGAAACCGGCCTCGTCCCAAGCCATGCCGCCGTGCTGCTCAATCAGCTTGTCGCAGCCGCAGGCGATGCAGTCGTCAATCAGCTCGGCCACCTTGCCAAACGGGTTGAAATAGAGCCCGAGCTTGGCCTTGTTGGGCAACTTCTCCTGCAGATACTTGATGGGAGATGGCACGTTGAGCAGCACCAGCCGGCGTTGGCCTGCCCACATCAGCTGCTGCTGCACCACAGGGCTCTCCACCAGCTGGATGGCGACCGAATCTTTCTCGTCTACCAACGCCGGATAGGCCTTCACCTCGAACCCACCGCGCTTCTGACTGTACTCTTGCGGCAGTTCGCCAAAGCTCCACAGGGTGAGGCCAGACTGCTCGATATCATCGTCCGCCACTTGTGACAGAGTCTCCTGCACCTTGCCGCGCAGCGACTCTTTCAATGCCTCCAGATCCTTGCCTTCCGCCACCTTCTTGTGCTTGTCGTCCACCACACGGAAGGTGAGTTTCAGGTGATCGGGCACCGCAGCCCAATCCCAGGATTCACGGGGCACGGTCACGCCGGTCATGCGGCGCAGCTGACGCTCCATCTCGTCCAACAGCGGCCCCTGCTCGGGGTTGATACTGGCGAGCAACGCATCGGCATAATTGGGGGCCGGCACGAAGTTCTTGCGCATCGGCTTGGGCATCGACTTGATGAGGGCCACCAACAACTCGTGACGCAGCCCGGGGATCAGCCACTCGAACCCCTTCACCTCCACCTGATTCAGGAGCGGCAGCGGGATATGCAGGGTCACGCCATCCGCCGCCTCCCCCGGCTCGAACTGATAGGTCAGCTTGAGCTTGAGGCGCCCCTGCTGCCAGAAGTTGGGGTAGTCGAGATCGCTGATGTGGGCCGCATCCCCCTTCATCAACATCTCTTTCTCGAAGTTGAGCAGCTCGGGATCCTGCTTTTGCGCCTCCTTCCACCACTTGTCGAAGTGGCGGGCGGAAATCACATCTTCCGGCAAACGGGCATCGTAGAAGCGGAACAAGTCCTCATCATCCACCAGAATATCGCGCCGACGGGATTTGTGCTCCAGCGCCTCTACCTCGGCCAGGAGCTTGCGGTTATCGCTGAAGAAACGGTGGCGGGTCTCGAAATCCCCCTCCACCAGGGCGCGGCGGATAAACAGCTCGCGGCACAGCGCCGGATCGATGCGGCTGAAGTTGATGGTGCGCTCGTTGACCAGAGTCAGACCATAGAGGGTCACCTTCTCCTTGGCCATCACGGCACCGTTTTTCTTCGACCAGTGAGGGTCGCTGTGGTGCAGCTTGATGAGGTGACCTGCCAGCGGCTCCACCCACTCCGGTTCAATCTTGGCGTTGATGCGGGCGTAGAGGCGCGAGGTCTCCACCAGCTCGGCGGCCATCACCCACTTGGGCGGCTTTTTGAACAGACCGGAGGCCGGGAAGAGGTGGAAGCGGCCGTTGCGGGCCCCGAGAAACTCGGGCTTTTCCAGATCCTTGTTGCCGATATGGCTCAAAAGACCGGTAAGCAGCGCGCAGTGCACCGTCTTGAAGTCTGCCGGTTCTTGGTTGGCCTTGAAGCCCAGCTCCTTGACCGTCTGACGCAGCTGGAAGTGAATGTCCTGCCACTCGCGTACCCGCAGATAGGAGAGAAACTCCTTCTGGCACATGCGGCGAAACGGGTTGCTGCCAAGAGCATCCTGCTGCTCTTTAAGATAGTTCCAGAGGTTAACAAAAGCGAGGAAGTCGGAATCCTTGTCTTCAAAACGTCTGTGCTGCTCGTCGGCGGCCTGCTTTTTCTCCATGGGCCGCTCGCGGGGATCCTGAATGCTGAGGGCGGCGGAGATCACCATCACCTCGCTCAGGCAACCGGTCTGCGCCGCACTGATCACCATCTTCGCCAGACGCGGATCAAGGGGGATACGCGAGAGCTGGCGACCGGTCTCGGTCAGCTGCAGCTTGGCTTCGCGATCGCCCGTGGCGGGCAGCTCGCGCACCGCCTCCAGCTCTTTCAAGAGGGTCAGACCGTCCTTGATATGGCGCGACTCCGGCGGCTCGACGAACGGGAAAGCCTCCATATTACCAAGGCCGAGCGCCAGCATCTGCAGGATGACGGAGGCCAGGTTGGTGCGCAGGATCTCGGGGTCGGTAAAGGCCGGACGGCTATTGAAATCCTCCTCTGAGTAGAGGCGGATACAGATACCATCCGCCACCCGACCGCAACGCCCTTTACGCTGGTTGGCGCTGGCCTGGGAGACCGGCTCGATGGGCAGGCGCTGCACCTTGGTGCGCCAGGAGTAGCGACTGATGCGGGCCGTACCCGGATCGATGACGTAACGAATGCCCGGCACCGTCAGCGAGGTCTCCGCCACGTTGGTGGCCAGTACGATGCGCCGTCCGGCGTGTGGCTGGAACACCTTGTTCTGCTCGGCGTTGGAGAGGCGGGCGTAGAGCGGCAGCACCTCGGTATCGCGCAGGTTGAGCTTGCGCAGGGCATCGGCGGTATCGCGGATCTCCCGCTCGCCGTTCATGAAGATGAGGATGTCCCCGAGCCCCTCGCGGGCCAGCTCTTCCACCGCATCAAAGATCCCCTGCAGCTCGTCGCGCTCCTCCAGCCCTTCGCTCTTGTCATTGCTTTTTTTATCAACAAACAGTGGGCGGTAACGCACCTCCACCGGATAGGTGCGACCGGAGACCTCGATCACCGGCGCCTTGTTGAAATGACGAGAGAAACGCTGGGGGTCAATGGTGGCCGAGGTGATGATCACCTTGAGATCGGGGCGCTTTGGCAGCAGCTGTTTGAGATAGCCCAGGATGAAGTCGATGTTGAGGCTGCGCTCGTGGGCCTCATCGATGATGATGGTGTCGTACTGGGTCAGCATCCGGTCGTTCTGGATCTCGGCCAGCAGGATACCGTCGGTCATCAGCTTGATGTGGGTCTGCTCACTCACCTGATCGGTAAAGCGCACCTTGTAACCCACGTAGTGGCCAAGCTCGGACTCCATCTCCTCGGCAATACGGGCCGCGACGGTACGGGCCGCCAGACGGCGCGGCTGGGTGTGGCCGATGAAGCCCTTGACCCCACGCCCGAGCGCCAGACAGATCTTGGGGATCTGGGTGGTTTTGCCCGAACCGGTTTCGCCGGCGATGATCACCACTTGATGCTCTTCAATGGCTTTGGCGATCTCCCCTTGCTTCTGGCTGACTGGCAGATTGTCCGGATAGGTGACCTTAGGCACGCCCGCCAGACGGGACTGATAGCGCGTCTGTGCCACATCCAGGTCAGCGGCGATGGTTTCGAGCACGGCAGCCTGCTTGGCTTCCGGCAGCTTCTTGACCCCGTGCAGTCGACTGGAGAGACGGCGGGCGTCGAGATTCATGCAGGCGGTAAGACGGCGGCGCAGCGCCTCGATAGAGAGAGACAAGGTACGAATTCCTTAAAAGAGTGCCCATCAAGGGCCATATCGATAGCTGGGGGAGATCCTAAAGAGCGAGGCTGGGCGGTGCAAGCCTTAAAGCGCCGCGCCAGCACATCAAGCCGGAGGCGTCATGACCGTCACGGATGAAAAGAGCAGGCCGGAGCCTGCTCTTTGAAAACAACCAGACAACACCATTCAGACTCTGGCCTGATGCACGAAACAGGTGCCAAGCTGGGCGTGGATGGCCTGCATCACATTGTGGCGGTTGATGACCCCGAGCAGGCGCCCCTCCTCCACCACAGGATAGATCTTGGGCTTTTGACCCATCATCATCTCCGCCAGATCCAGGATGCTGGTGTCGGGGCCGACTGCCAGCACCTCCTTGCGCATCACATCCCTGACCTGGGCCACCTGTTCACAGTGGTAGGCCTCTTTCAACATGACGGCAATGCAATCCTGCTCGGAGACCCAGCCAATCAGATGTCCCTGGCTGTCCACTACGGGGCCGCCCAACTGATGACTGTTGAGAAATTTTTCCACCGCCGCCTGTACCATCATCTCTGCGCTGAAGATGATGGGCTTGGTCTGCATGTAGTCCTTTGCCTTGAGTGATTCCATGACGCTTTCCCCCAACGAGCCTCCCGAGGGGAGGCAAGAGCCGGGCACTATGTCCAGCTCACTCCAAGCATAGTCCGCGTGGATCAGGAGATGGATTGCAGCAAGAGCAAGAGCTCGTTCTGGCTGTGGCAGCCGGTCTTCTTGAACACCCCTTTCAGGGTGGAGCGCACGGTTTCCACCTTGACACCGCGCAGCTCCGCGATGTCGTTGCTGCTGTAACCCTTGCTCATCAGCACCAGCAGCTCCTTCTCGCCAATGGTGAGGGGATAGAGGCTGGCCAGCGCTTCGATGTCAGGATTGAAGGCGTGCTCGGGGTCACGCAGCACCACTTCCACATAGCGTTCAAAGCGGCTGAGTCCGCTCATCAGGGTGCATTGGACCAGCAGCGGGCGCAGGTTAGGCTGACGGGGAATGGACATATAGGCGCTGGCGCCGGGCAGCAAATAGGCAAAGCCATTGAGGATCTCCTTGAGCTGACGTTGCTGCTCCTTATTCTGCAAAGAGAAAATGCCATTGATGGCCCGCAATTCCACATTTTCATCGGCGATACGGTTGAAGGCCACATTGGAATAATGAATATGCCCCTTGTCGTCTATGATGGCGCTGGGCTTATTATGGTTTTTCACCAGCTGTTGCAACTGATAGTTCTGGGTTTCCAGGGCCAGCAAGTTCCAATAATGGTGGCTCCAGGCCGCCAGTCCGGAATAGATTTCCGAGAGCGAGGTGAGGTCGCGACTGCTGAAATCATCTTGCGCTGCACCACGGTAACTGCACAGGCTGCTCAGCCCACGCCCTTTGACCTGGCAGACGCCGCCGGCGGCGAATTGGGCGCCGAAACTTGCCAGCAGGCCCACCGAGCTTGAAATGCTGTTGGCGCTGACGATCCCCTTGCACCCTTTATCCAGATAATGGTTGAACCACACATCCTGGCGATGATGTTGCAGGTAAAACTGCTGCTGGGCCTCGGTCAGACCGCTGGAAAAAAGCTTTATTCCGTCGCTCTTGTCATCATCCCGCAATAAAAACAGGGATGAACTGCAGGAAACGTCGGCACGAAATTGGTCCACGACAAGCTTAATGTCAGAATCATTAATACCGCACTCGTATAACTGGCTGATATAGGGCGATATCCTTTCTTTCTCTAATGCCTTCACACCCGAACTCCTAATTCTTATTTTTATTGAAGAGGCATCTTACTCTGCAATGGGATAGTCGAAAAGTAGTCAAATGAACAAAGGGTTTATGATTTATTCATAAATAGTCATGAATATAGGCTCATGAATATGACCAGAAAGGGTAAATAGCCGCTCATGTTTTTCCTGGCGCTGGTCGCTTACCTTCCTGTTTTGCCTCTTGATGCCTCACCACCCACTCGCCATCCCGGCCCCTCTTTCCCCCCGAGATCACGCTTTTCAGTCTTGGGGTCATCTGCATCCACACCGATTCACATGTTGCATTTTAGTGACTTTGGCGTTTCCATTTTGAGCGCCGAACGATATTGTATATACAAATCATCCCCTCAACGGAATTGAACCGACATTCCGCACCTGATTTAGGAATAAATTTGCCGATAGCGCTCACCCAATACCTCCAAAATGATCTGCTGGTCTCCTGTTAGCTCCGTTACTTGTGGCGGAGCTTCTCCCAGTCGATATTCA
>NZ_PQLN01000136.1:0-8258 GCF_002919855.1 Aeromonas sp. ASNIH8
CCGCCGCGATTACCTTCACAAGGTCACAACGACTATCAGCAAAAACCACGCGATGATCGTCATTGAGGATTTGAAGGTTGCCAGCATGTCAAAATCAGCAGCGGGCACGACCAGCCAGCCGGGGCGCAACGTCCGGGCAAAATCAGGGCTGAATCGTTCGATATTAGATCAGGGCTGGTTTGAGCTGCGCCGCCAGCTCGAATATAAGCAGGCATGGCGAGGCGGTCAGGTGTTGGCGATAAACCCGGCCTACACGAGCCAGCAGTGCGCCTGTTGTGGGCATACTGCGAAGGATAACCGCCAGACGCAAAGCCAGTTTAAATGCGCTGCGTGTGGTTATGAGGCGAACGCCGATGTGAACGGCGCTCGCAATATTTTAGCGGCGGGACACGCCGTTTTAGCCTGTGGAGGCGTGGTGCAATCAGGCCGCCCGATGAAGCAGGAACCCGGTACTGCGCGAGCAGCTATCACCCAGTAATGGGAATCCCCCTCCTGTGACGCGAAGCGCTAAGGTGGGGGAGGATGTCAAGATGAAGTTGATGAAGTCGGTGGCGATGCTGAGCCCCTTGATGTGGCGGCTGTAGCTCTGCTGATCGATCTTGCTCGGCCCCATCAGGGGGATCTTGGAGAGGGCCCTGGCCCAGAGATCCGCATCCGTCTTGTACTGCTCGCCATAGGCTTCGGCGTAACGGTTGATGTAGGCGGTGACCACGGAGGTGATGGCGATGAGGTAGGCCTTCTGTTCCGCCAGCTTGGCCATGACTGCGGGATCGTCCAGCAGCTCGTTGGCCACGATGAACTCCACCAGGCCGTCCTTGTCGGCATAGGGATCACTGCCCACCGCCCGGACGGTGTCGGGCAGATTGACGTCGTTGAAGAAGGCCTCGGCCTCGGCGAACTGATCATGGTTGCTCAGGCGGTTGGCCGGTGCCTCGCGCACCAGCTGGCAGAGCACCAGCTACGGCCTCGTAGTCCGACTCGCGCCACAGGGGGGCCTGCAACTGGTTGCCGAAGGTCTTCTTGTAGGCGAGGTTGAAGTCAAACAGCACCGAACTGCAGCCGCAATCCATGGCGAAGTCGACGGTGTAGCTCAGCGGCCCGGTGGGCAGGGGCTTGCTCATCTTCCCCTTGGCGCTGAGGTTGGCATAGCACTTGAGGTACTCCCGGCCAAACAGCTCGTAGACACGGTTGTTGTTGAAGTTGAGCTGGAAAGTACCGGCGCTCTCGCCCCCGTTGAACAACTGTTGCACGTGACTCATCTCTCTATCCTTATGGTGAGATTGGTAGACGGGTTGACCCGGTGCCGAGTGGCTACTTCCTGGCCAGCAACAGCCTAGGCTGTGTTCTTAAAGTGATGAAGATATAATCTTGCGTATTCCCACGCATGGCGATCGCTCAATAACATTCATGCCGATCACTCAATAACATCCATGCCGATCGCCCAATAACATCCCAGGCCGATCACTTTTTTCCTCTATGGGAAACCATGATCGGCATGAATGTTATTGATGACTTCTTCTCCCCGCTTCGTTAAACCCGCACTTTCCAACTGGACCCAAAAGAGGAAAGTGCATGTCTGCGAGGCCTATCACCGTGAGAAAACTCAAAGAAATCCTTCGTCTCAAATATCAGGCTCAACTGGCGCATCGTCAGATCGCCCTCAGCCTGCATATCTCATCCAGCACCGTCTCCTATTACCTCAATCGCGCTGCTCAGTTGGATATCACTACCTGGCCGCTCTGTGAGCGCTGGGATGATGTCACCCTGGAGCGTGCCTTCCTCAGCACCCGCGCGGTGTCCAAAACCCGCCACAAACCGCTCCCTGACTGGGCCGTGCTCCATCAGGAGCTCAAACAGCCCGGTCAAAAAGGGGTAACGCTGGAGCTACTGTGGCAGGAGTATGCCGAGCGCAATAACGGTGCCCACTACAGCTACAACCATTTCTGTCGGCTCTATAAGGAGTGGGCATCGGTGCTGCAACCGTCGATGCGCCAGACCCATATCGCGGGCGAAAAACTCTTTGTCGATTACTGTGGCCAGACCATGCCCATCGTGGATCCTCATACCGGTGAGATCCTCTATCGGGCCCAGGTCTTCGTCGCGGTGCTCGGGGCCTCCAACTACACCTTTGCTGAAGCCACCCGCTCCCAACAGCTTGAGGATTGGGTGATGAGCCACAAGCGGGCCTTTGAGTTTTTCGGCGGCGTCCCGCAACTGGTGGTGCCTGATTGCTTGAAGAGTGCGGTCAGCGTGGCACGCAATACTGACCCGGATCTCAATCCCACCTACCAGATGCTGGCCGCTCACTTCGGCACAGCGATCATGCCCGCCAGGCCGCGCAAGCCGAAAGATAAATCCAAGGCCGAGGTGGGGGTACAGATCGTCACCCGCTGGATCCTGGCGGTACTGCGCCATGAGACCTTCCATAGCCTGGCTCAGCTTAACCAACGGATATCCGGGTTACTGACCCGGCTCAATGAGAAACCCTTCCAGAAGCTGCCCGGTTGCCGCGCATCCATGTTTGCCGAGCTCGATGCGCCAGCACTCAAGCCCTTGCCAGCGTACCCCTACCAGTACACCAAAGTGGTGTCGGTGCTGGTCGGCAAGGATTACCACGTCGACCTGGAGAAGCACTATTACTCGGTCCCTTATGCCTTGCAGGGCAAGCGGCTGGAAGCCCATCTGGCGGAGCGTACGGTCACCCTGTATCACGCGGGTAAGGTCGTCGCTCAGCACCCACGCAGTCATCGCAAAGGCCAGCACAGCAGTCTGCCCGCCCATATGCCAGCGCATCACCAGGCACTGCTGGAGTGCTCACCTGAACGCCTACTGAGCTGGGCCGCGTCCATCGGGCCCTATACCACGCATTGGGTGGATAGTTTTATCCGCCAGGCAGCGCATCCGGCCCAAGCCGTGCGACCTTGTCAGGCCCTGCTGGGACAGAGCAAAAAGTATGGCAAGGCGCGGCTGGAGGCCGCCTGTCTACGTGGCTATCTGACCGGCGCCAACCGGCTGCACCACATCCGCAACATGCTCAAACACGGGCTGGAACAACAACCAGTTGCCACCTCACGCCAGGATCCGTTGCAAGACATCCATCATGACAATGTCCACGGCGAACACTACTTCCACTAATCCATCACTCAACAAGGAAAAGAGCATGCAATTACATCTCGATGAACAACTGAGCACCCTGCGTCTGGGCGGTGTGAAACAGGCGCTGAGTCAGCAACAGACACAGAGCGCGTTGTATCAGGACATGAGCTTTGAAGAGCGGCTGCAACTGCTGCTGAGTCATGAGCTGGTGCAACGGGAGCAGCGCAAAGTTAACCGGTTGGAGAAGCAAGCGCGGTTTCGATTGTCCGGTCAAATTGAGCAGCTGGACTACCGTGCCAGCCGGGGAATAAGCAAAGCGCAGATCCGCCAGCTACTGGAAGGGCAGTGGCTGGCTCATCAGCAAAACCTGCTGCTGACGGGGGCGGCAGGCTGTGGGAAGAGTTACCTGGCCTGTGCGTTGGGCCGCTATTTTATCCGGCAAGGCGTAGCGGTGCGCTACTACCGGCTGAAAACCCTGCTGGAAGAGATGAGACTGGCGCAGGCGGATGGCAGTTATCCGAAGCTGCTGGAGCAGGTGAATAATGTGGGCTTGCTGATCCTGGATGACTGGGGCATGGAGATGCTGGATGCGGCCGAGCGCAGTAATTTGCTGGAGATCATCGATACCCGTTACGGGAGGGTCTCGACAGTGGTTGCGAGCCAACTGCCGGTAGAGAAATGGTATGGGATGATCGGAGAGGCCACATTCGCAGAAGCGATCCTGGACCGGCTGATCCACAGAGCGGTACGAGTAGGTTTGACAGGTGAGTCGATGCGAAAACAGGGCATCAACTTGACCGATGCCGATCAGGCAGAGTAAAAGAAAGACGCAGTTCCTGCGGGTAGAAAAATGGTGATCGGCATGATGTTATTGGCTGATCGACATGATGTTATTAGCCAAATCTCACATCTTCTCAACAGCTTAAGATCCATTCCGTGTCCCACCGTTATCAGCTGACTGATGCACAATGGGGGCTTATCGAGCCCCAGTTTCCTTCTCGAAGCCTGATCGGGCGCCCTACCCATGAACCGCGCCAAGTGCTCGATGGCATTCTCTGGATACTCCACACCGGAGCTCCTTGGCGAGACCTCCAGAACGTTTCGGACCATGGAATTCGGTCTACAACACCTTCCGGCGTTGGCAGGATGCAGGCCGGATTGATGCCATTCTGGAAGCGCTGCAGCTCAAGCTCAATGAAGAAGGGCTCATCGATTTCGACCTGTGGTGCCTGGACGGCTCCAATGTCAGGGTATCCAAAGATGCTGCCGGAGCGCGTAAAAAAACACTCCGGTGAATCAAGCACTTGGTCGCTCTCGTGGTGGTTTTGGCAGCAAAATTCACTTGGTCACTGATGGTAATGGTTTACCGCTGGGGTTCTGCCTTTCGCCGGGGCAATCAGCGGAAATCAGATATGCGACAAGTGCGTTGGCCATGGCAAGGATCCCGACTTCATCAGGCCGTTATCGCACGCGACCAACGCATCTTGCCGCAGATAAGGCCTATAGCAGCAGGGCTTTGCGGGCCGAACTCCGGCGCAGAGGGATAAAAGCAGTCATCCCGCAGCGCAGCGACCAGCAGCGGCACCATAAGGGACGACCTCTGGTATTAGACAAAGCTCGTTATCGCAGGCGAAATGTGGTCGAGCGGTGCTTCGGATGGCTGAAGAAGTTTCGCCGATTCTCAACGAGATATGAAAAGCTGGCGGGAAGTTTTGCTGCTTTTATCAAGCTGGCTTTCTGCCTTCGTTACTTACGAGAGCTATTGGTGGACAGAAAACCAGCATTTTGAGAACACAGCCTAGCGAGGGAGAGGGGGTTTGGTTACTGCGAATAATCCCAGTGGCGGGGGCGGGATCCTGGGCTAGCCCCCAGACGGGGAGTATTTCTCGTTGTGTTTCATTCGGATATGGCCGTCATGGTCCCGTCATCCGGGGCGGGACCTTGAAAAAAATCGGAAAAAGGGAAAAGAGAGGGGCGACCCGGGGTCAGGAAAGGCCGATTTTATCATTTGCCAGGCAAATAGAACCTGGCCATTGCATGAATTTTGCAAATACTCTTTGGGGGGCCGCTCACAGGGATGGCACGGGAGGCTTGTCTATCGGGAAGCAGACTGGCAACATTTGTATCACATTTACTCATCGGATCAGTTTGCAATGGACCTGCAACGCCTCAAAGCCAACCTCGCCCTGCGTCTGTTCGCCTGGCGCTACATTCCCGTCATTGGTTTCTGTGCCCCCGTCATCGAGCAGATGGACGCCAGGGCGCTGCGCATCCGCATTCCGCTGGGCTGGCGCACCCGCAACCACCTGGGCAGCATGTATTTCGGGGCGCTCGCCACCGGTGCCGACCTGGTGGGGGGGCTCCTGGTCATGGAGAAGGGGCGGGCGCGGCGCAAGAAGGTGCATTTTGCCTTCAAGGATGTGCAAGGGGAGTTTTTGAAGCGCCCGGAGGGGGACGTGCAGTTTGATTGCGCGGCGGGGGAGCTTATCGACGCCATGATCGACGAGTCCCTGGCGAGCGGTCAGCGCATCAACCGCCCCATCCAGGTGGTGGCCACCTGCCCGTCGCGCAACGGCGACGAGGCCATGGCCCGCTTTGTGCTGACCCTCTCCATCAAGGCAAGCTGAAGGCCAGAGGGCGCTTGGCGCCCTTGTTCAAGCCGGTATCAAAGGATCTCGGGACTGCTCCCTTCCTTCACCACGGCCTTCATGCTTCATGCCGTTGAAGTTGACCGCCCGCTCGGCCACTGTGCTGGGTAGCGCTTGCGTGGCAGGGCGTCAGGATCAGAGGATCTCGGGGCTGACGCCTTCTTTCACGACTACCTTCATGCCGTTGAAGTTGACCACCTGCTCGGCGACTATCTTGCAGCGTTTGCGGGTCTCGACCTGACCGTCCACTTCCACCAGGCCCTCGGCGACCAGCGCCTTGGCGGCACCGCCACAATCGGCCCAACCCTGATGCTTGATCAGGTCACACAAGGCAACGAAGGGGTGACCTTCGAGCAGAAACGTCTCCATGGGAAATCCTCTAGCTGGATGAATGGCTGAAACAGCGGGGGCTCATTCTAGGCAGTTAGGCGGGGCAGGGAAAGGGCCCGGGCCGAATTGCCCCGAAAAAGGGGCGAGCACAGGCAATAAAACCAGCCCGACCGGGCTGGTTGTATCTCTGGGGGCCACTGGCGCTCAAGGGAGTTTCACCACCGCTTCCCCCGTCACGGCGAGGGCGCCGCCCTGGGTGAAGATGCGGGTGGCCAGGGTGGCGATGGGCTTGTCGCTTCGAAGGGCAATCACCTCCACCTCCGCCGTCACCTCGTCCCCCACGAACACCGGGAGCGTGAAGGAGAGGCTCTGGCCCAGATAGATGCTCCCTTTCCCGGGCAGTTGCTGCCCGAGGAGCCCGGAGAAGAGGCTCGCCAGCAGCATTCCGTGGACGATGGGGCGCTCGAACACCGTCGTGGCGGCAAAGTCCGGGTCCAGGTGCAGGGGATTGAAATCCTCCGAGAGGCCGGCGAAGGCCGCCACCTCGGCCGGGCCGAAGCGCTTGGTCAGGCGAGCCTTCTGGCCCACGGCAAGGGGTTGTGTACTCATGCGGGTTCCTCTTCTTGCATCCTGACGCCGGCAAACACCGGATTGAGCCGTACCTTGACGTAGCTGCCGGGGGCCGCCTCCAGCCCCTCGACAGGCTGCCGGGCGGGGACGGGTTCTGCTTCGTCACGGTCTTTGATAAAGCGCATCATCTCGGGCCACCAGGAGCCGCTCTGGTGGGTCGCCCCCGCCAGCCACTGCGCCGGGCTGTCCGCCTCGACCTCGCTCTGCCAGAAGCCGTATTTGTTGGCATCCGGTGGATTGATGATGCCGGCGATGTGCCCGGATTCGGCCAGAATGAAGCGCCGTTCGCCCCCGAACAGCGCCATGCCCTGCCAGGTTCCCTGCCAGAGGGCGATGTGATCGTCCACGGCGGACACCAGCAGCACCGGGGTCTTCACCTTGGCGAGAGCGATGCGGGTGTGGCGGATCTTGAGCTCCCCCTTCTCCAGCTGGTTTTCCAGGTAGAGTCGGCGCAGCAGGCTGTTGTGGATCTTGCCCGCCACGTTGGTGCTGTCGCTGTTCCAGTGCAGCAGATCGGATGCCACCGGGCTCTGGCCCTTGAGGTAGCTGTCGATGTAGTAGTTCCAGTAGAGGCTGTTCTCCCGCAGCAGACTGAAGGAGACCGCCAGCTGGCGCCCGTCCATGATGCCCCTGGCCTCGTTCTGCGCCTCCAGCGCCGCGATGATGGGCTCGTGGATGAAGATGCCAAGCTCCCCGGGCTGGGAGAAGTCCAGCAGGGTGGTGAACAGGGTGGCGCTACGCACCCGCTGCTTCTGGCGCCGCGCCGCCAGCCAGCCCATGGCGAGTGACAACGCAGTGCCACCGATGCAGTAGCCGATGCCGTGCACCTCCCGCTCGCCGGTGGCTGCCTCCACGGCGTCCAGGGCGGCGATGACCCCGTCCACCACGTAGTCGTCGAGATCGACCTGCCCCTGTGCCACCCCCGGGTTGCGCCAGGAGATCATGAAGACCGTCTGCCCCTGGGCGACCAGCCAGGCCACCAGGGAGTTCTGGGGGCGCATGTCCATCTTAAATGCGAAAGGGGACTCCCTCCGACGTAGGTGGGAGGGGAATTTCGCCGGGGCGTCAGCCCCGCTGGTTTTGAATGTATTGCTTGATCACCTCCAACGGTGCTCCGCCGCAAGAGCCCGCAAAGTAAGAGCGTGACCAGAGTACGGGTTTGCTGTAAGCACCTCTCAAGTCCAGAAATTCATTACGCAGTCGCCTTGATGTGACCGCCTTTAACGAGTTCACCAGTACCGATAGCTGCACCGTTGGCGCGTACTCTATCAGCATGTGAACATGATCAGCCTCTCCGTCACACTCTTTCAGTTCCGCACCAAAATCTCTGCAAACCTCTGCCGCACACTGACCGAATGAGGCGTGATGAAGATCCCCCAATATCGGCTTTCGATACTTGGTGATAAACACCAAATGTACGTGCAAAACGTAGGCCGCATGGCGTGATTTATTAATTTTAGTGAATTGCATTCTGTCACTCAATCGGGCTTAATAGATATGGCAATAATGCTACACACTGAGCGCTAAATGCAAATTCTGAAAGCCTACAAATTC
>NZ_PQLN01000137.1:0-8278 GCF_002919855.1 Aeromonas sp. ASNIH8
CGCCTGCGTCTTCCCCTCCCCGCCCGCACTGGTCAAAATGGCGACAAAAAAACACCAAGTCGATATTTAGTCTTGATTTGTGAATTTATTTTCATATATTGGGCAAATTGCTGCTTTTTTATGGAATGAAACACGTGCGTGAACGCGAACCCAGCTTGGTCCATGCCTTTCGGCAATCCACCCCTTATGTCAATGTGCACCGGGGTGCCACCTTCGTCCTGATGATCGGCGGGGAAGCCATTTGTCACCCCAATTTCGCCAACATCGTCAGCGACATCGCCCTGCTGCAGACCTTGGGGATCCGCCTGGTACTGGTGTTTGGTTCGCGTCCGCAAAATGACGAGGCCCTGGCCCGCGCCGGCATCCAGGCCCAGTATCACAAGCGGATCCGGGTCACCGACGATGCCAGTTTCGCCATCATCAAGCAGGTGTGCGGCGGTCTGCAATACGACATCACCGCCCAGCTCTCCATGGGGCTCGCCAACACACCCATGCAGGGGGCCCGCATCAGCGTGGTGAGCGGCAACTTCGTCACCGCCCAGCCGCTGGGTGTGGATGACGGCATCGACTTCTGCCACAGCGGCCGGGTGCGTCGCATCGATGTGGAGGGGATCACCCGCCAGCTGGATCAGCACGGCCTGGTGCTCATCTCCCCCATTGGCTGCTCGGTCACCGGCGAGAGCTTCAACCTGAGCTCGGAAGAGGTAGCCCGCCGGGTGGCGGTGGATCTCAAAGCCGACAAGCTCATCTGCTTCAGCAGCACCCAGGGGGTAATGGACAGGCACGGGGAGGCCATCTCCGAGCTCTTCCCCGAGCAGGCCGAAGAGCTGCTGGTGGCGCTGGAGCAGGCGGGGGAAGAGATGTCAGGCACCGCCCGCTACCTGCGCGCGGCCATCGCCTCCTGCCGGGGTGGCGTACCCCGCTCCCACCTGGTGAGCTATCAGGACGACGGCGCCATGCTGCAGGAGCTGTTCAGCCGCGAGGGGCTGGGTACCCAGATCGTGCGCGAAAGCGCCGAGCGGGCCCGGGCCGCCACCATTGAGGACATCGGCGGCATCCTGGATCTCATCCGTCCGCTGGAAGAGGAAGGGATCCTGGTGCGCCGCTCCCGGGAGCAGCTGGAGATGGAGATAGACAAGTTCACCATCATCGAGCGGGACGGCCTCATCATCGGCTGCGCCGCGCTCTATTGCTTCATGGAAGAAGCCATGGCCGAGATGGCCTGCGTCGCCATCCACCCGGAGTATCGCAACTCCAACCGGGGAGACACCCTGATCGCCAAGGTGGCCGAACGGGCCAGGCGGCTCGGCATCCGTCGCCTGTTCGTGCTCACCACCCGCTCCATCCACTGGTTCCGGGAGCGGGGCTTCGATCCCCTGGAAGTCGAAGATCTGCCGGTGGAGCGCCAGCGCTTCTACAACTGGCAGCGTCGCTCCAAGGTTTTGTCCAAGACCATTTCGTAACTGATTGATCTTGTGCCTGGTTACCGTCAATTTTGTTCTTTTTTACGAACTCGATTGACAGTGCAATCCAGACCAAGGTATTTGTACATGCACGCCACCTGTCACAGGTGGCACCAGAAGAGGAGCGCTGCCCAGGCAGCCCAGGGGAGGACACCAGTGTCCGGTGAACTTGGGTCAGGGGGAGCAGCGCCGAGACGAGGCGAGTGACTGGACACCGCCACGTCGGCTGCGGGGGCTGAATCCCCCGGGTTGTCATCGGTAGTGGTCATCCCACACCGCGCCCCACTTGGGGCGGGTACGGGATGGGCTCTGCAGGTGGAGTGCTTCTGGCCGGGATCCTCGCGTTTTCCTGCCATTTTTTGCCTCCTCCTCTCTATTTGCCCGATGAAACCGGATTTTCACCTTGAGACAGGAGTATGCAATGAACCCGATCAATGTCGCCAAGTTTGGCGGAACCAGCGTCGCCAATGCCGCGGCCATGAACCACTGCGCCGACGTGGTGCTGGCCAATCCGGCGACCCGGGTGGTGGTGCTGAGCGCCAGCGCCGGCGTCACCAACCTGCTGGTGAGCCTGGCTCAGGGTGAACTGGACGAAGCCGGACAGGATGCCCAGCTTGCCAGGCTTGCCGACATCCAGCTGGCCATTCTGGCCGCCCTTGGCAACCCGAGCGACGTGAGCGCCCTCATCCATGCCCAGCTCGGCGACATTCGCACCATGGCCCGTCAGGCCAGTCAGCACACCGACGCCGAACTCGCCGATCGCCTCATCGCCTGCGGCGAGCTGATGTCCACCCGTCTCTTCACCGAACTCCTGCACCAGCGCGGGGTCAAGGCCCAGTGGCAGGATGCGCGCCAACTGCTGCGCACCGACAGCCGCTTTGGCAAGGCCACCGTGGATCTCGCGGCGACCCGCGCCCTCTGCCAGCAGGCGGTGGGCCCGTTGCTGGGTGACAGCCTGGTCATCACCCAGGGCTTCATCGGTGCCGACGGCGATGGTCGCACCACCACCCTCGGCCGTGGCGGCTCCGACTACAGCGCGGCCCTCCTGGCCGAGGCACTGGACGCAGGCAGCATCGAGATCTGGACCGACGTGCCCGGCATCTACACCACGGATCCCCGCCTGGTTACCCGCGCCCGCCCCATCCCCGAAATCAGCTTCGTGGAGGCGGCGGAGATGGCCACCTTCGGCGCCAAGGTGCTGCACCCGGCCACCCTGCAACCCGCGCTGCGCCAGGACATCCCGGTGTTCGTGGGCTCCGCCAAGGACCCCGCCGCCGGTGGCACCTGGATCCGCGCCACCACCCGCAGCAACCCGCTGTTCCGGGCCGTGGCCCTGCGCCGCCAGCAGGTGCTGGTGACCCTGCACAGCCTCAACATGTTCCACGCCTACGGCTTCCTGGCCGAGGTGTTCGGCATCCTGGCCCGTCACCGCATCTCGGTGGATCTCATCACCACCTCCGAGGTGAGCGTCTCCCTGACCCTGGATCACACCGGCAGCCAGAGCAACGGCGAACCCATCCTGAACGACAAGGTGCTGGCGGAGCTCGGCCAGCTGTGCAAGGTGGAAGTGGAGACCGGCTTCGCCCTGGTGGCGCTCATCGGCAACCGCATGAGCGAGGCGGCCGGGGTGGGCAGCCAGGTGTTCGACGCCATCCGCGAGCACAACATCCGGATGATCTGCTACGGCGCCAGCGCCCACAACCTCTGCTTCCTGGTCAAAGAGGACGAGGCGGGCCACATCGTCAACTGCCTGCACCGGGAACTGCTCGACTGAGTCGCCCCAGCGCTGGCACACAACGAGCCTCCTCCGCCCCATCACACCCGGGGCGGCCTTCCCCACTCAGCAAAGAGGGGCGCCGCGGCGCCCCTCTTGTCACTCTTCTTCCACCATCAGCTGGTGACCAGGGTAGCCCGGGTGGGCAGCAGATTGGCCCGGATCTGCTCGCGCAGCCCTCCCAGCCGTTGCAGCAACCCGGCCTGACCGAGCCCCGCTTCGTCAGGGGCCAGATTGTCCACCAGGGCCGGGAAGTGCTCCTGTACCGCCTGCTCCAGCCAGTCGAGGCGGCGCAGGGTGAGCGGGCCGCAGCTCTTGCCGCTGAGGTCGTCCAGGATGTCGAGCCGATGGCTGCGGTACATGTCGCGCCACCAGTTGGCCGCCAGCGCCTCGTCGCTTGCCAGCGCCGCACTCCACTCCCCCACCAGTCCCTGCATCCGCGCCAGCACGGGGGCGCTCGCCCCCTCCCGCGACAGGTATTGCAGCTCTCCCCTGGCCCAGGCGAGGCAGAGCTCGCGCCAGCGGCGAAACAGCGGCAAGGGATCCGCCTCGTCCAGCCAGAGCCCGGAGAGGGTGCGGGTTTCCAGCCGCTCAGGCACGTGGAAGTCGGGATCGGTGAGGCCGTTGGAATTGAACTCGTGCAGGGGATCGAAGGGCCACATGTAGCCAAAATCGAACACCGAGATATGCTGGCCGTCATCCAGCAGGTTGCCCGGGCTCGGATCCCAGTCAAACCAGCCCCAGCGGGCCAGCTCCGCCTCCACCGCCAGCATCTGCGCCAGGTTGCGCTCGCAGAGCGTGCGCACCGGCTCCCCCCGCAGCCAGGGGGAGACCAGCACCCCGGCCCGGGCGGAGCCGAAACTGGTGCAGACCACGTTGGAGAGGATGGTGGGGTGCAGCTCCCGCAGGCTCTCTATCTCCCGACGCCGCTCCAGCTCGGTGAGAAAGGCGGTCTTGCCGTCCACATTGGCCACCAGAGAGTCCTGGCGGCAGCGTTTCAGGCACCAGTGGTGCCCCTCCACCTTGAGATGGAACACCTCGGCGGTGAGCCCGTGACCGTAGACCTTGACGACGTCCGGGTGATCCTCGGTCAGCCGGACGAGCTGGGGCAGCGGCAGGGGGCAGTCCCGCTCCCGCCCGATCCGGATCTCTTCTTTGCTCTCCAGCATCTGGAGCAATCTGGCCTGACGCGCCGCAACTTTGGGATTCATACATGTACCTCCAACCGTTACTGAGAGACTAAACAGCGCCCCCCTCCCAGACCAGCAGCAAAGGCTCATGATGACGCTTTCATCACAGAATGAGTGCCCCTGGCAGATCGGGATCACAAATTGCTTCACTGTGCTCATCACGGAATATTCATCTTGTTGTCATTAAATTGACATCAAGGAACAAGCCACGCACCATCGGGTCAAAATAGAGGCAGTTGTCGCTGCCATGACCGCTCCAAGGATGAGCCCTTATGAATGCCCCCGTCACCGGCCACCGCCCCGCCTCCCAGCCCCTGGCCGGGCTGTTGCTGGGTCTGCTGACCGCCCTGCTGCTGCTGACCCTCGCCCTGCCGCTGCTCAACCCCGTCAGCTGGCTCGGGCGTGCCGCCCCCCTCATTCTGGGCCCGGCGGATCAGCCCATCGCGACCCTCAATCGCTACAGCCTGCTCTACAAAAGTGACAACCGGGGCTTCTATCTGGTGGTGCGCAGCCAGTGGCAACTGCTCAAACCCCTGCAGGAGGGGGACAAGGTGCGGGTGGAGCTGCTCAACGACAAAGGGGTGCGCATCGACCAGCTGAGCCAGGCGGTGGACAAGCGCCAGAAGTGCCGCAAGGAGCGCTGCACCCTGAGCCTCAACAGCGCCCTGCGCGCCCCCGACGACGCCCTGGACAGCCGCTACCAGCTGCGCATCGGGCTGCTGCTGGCAGACAGGCCGGAGAGCGCCGAATACAGCCAGATCCTCCAGACCCTGCCGGAGCGCGGTTTCAACCTCCTCTACCTGATGACCAGCCTGCTGCTGGTGCTGCTGGTGAGCGCCGCCGTGCTCAAAGCCCTGCTGCCGCGGCTGCGCCGAAGCTACCGCGCCCGGGTGGCAGGCAGCCTGCTGCTCGGCAACCTCACCTTCGTGCTGCTTCACGG
Organism: Aeromonas sp. ASNIH8; assembly: GCF_002919855.1. Lineage (NCBI taxonomy): Bacteria > Pseudomonadati > Pseudomonadota > Gammaproteobacteria > Aeromonadales > Aeromonadaceae > Aeromonas > Aeromonas sp. ASNIH8. The sequence continues at coordinate 5,368 of NZ_PQLN01000137.1, forward strand.
CTTCGTGGTGTTCAAGCTGGGGGAATTCCTGTTCTGGTCGGGCTTTCGGCCAGAGCACTACTACCTCGCCTGGGGCAGCATGGTGCTGGGCTGGAGCCTCTGTGCCCTCGCGGGCTTCAGCCTCTATATGGGGCTGCTCTTCACCGCCCTCTCGGGCATCGGGCTGCTCGCCAACTTCATGAAGATCGCCATCTACGGGGTGCCGCTGGGGGGGGACGATCTGGGCAACCTGCTGGCCCTGCTGCACATCCTGCTCGATCAGCACCCTGTGGTGCCGGTGCTCGTCGTGCTGGGGCTCCTCTTTCTGGTGTGGCGCTTCGCCCTCTCCCGCTGGATCCTGCGGGGCTTGCTGCGCACCGCCGCCGCCACCGCCGCCTTCTTTGCCCTCTGCGTGTTCGCCACCCAGACCGGCAACAAGCTGCTCGGGGCCAACATCCGCTATGTGGACAGGGCGGTGAACTACCACAGGGACATCATCCGCGCCGGCCCCGGCCTCTACCTGTTCAACCTGGTGGACGAGATGCTGCAAAGCGGCAACGTGTTTCGCTACCCCTTGCAGATCAACGAGCGCACCCCGGAGCTGAGCCTGCCCGCCCAGCCCAGGGCTCCCCGCTTCGATCTGGTGATCGTGCTGCAATACGAGTCGCTCTGGCTTGACTGGCAGGGCCGTCTCTGCGCCCCCGCCCCCACCTTGAGCCTGCCCGCCAGCGTGGCCCAATGGCGCAAGACCATCCACTCCCCCACCACGGGCGGCATGACGGTACTGGCGGAGTTCGAGATGAACACCGGCCTGCCGGTGGGCCTGCTCAAACAGGGGGTGGTGCCCTACTACTACCTCTCAGACAAGGTGCCCGGCCTTGCGCGCAGCGCAGCCCAAAGCGGCTACCAGACCCTGTTCGCCCACCCCTATGTGGAGAAGTTCTGGGGCCGCGCCAAGGCGATCCCGGCCCTCGGCTATCAGGAGCGCTGGTTCGATACCCGCTTCACCGCCCTCGAGCACAAGGGGCTCTACATCTCCGACGATGCCCTCATCGATCACCTGCTCAAACGCAGCAACCAGGACGATCAGCCCCTGTTCGCCTACGCGGTCACCATGCAGGGGCACGGCCCCTTCGACGGGGATCGCTACCGGGCCCAGCAGCGCAGCGGCGCCTGCCCGGATCAGAGCCCGGCGGATACCCAGTTGCTCAACACCTACTACACCGGGGTGGTGGACGCCATGGCCTCCCTGGAGCGGCTGCTCAAGACCCTGGACAACTCCGGCAAGCGCTACCTGGTGGTGGCCTTCGGGGACCACCAGCCCTTCCTGATGTCGGCGGGCAAGGGTATCCACGGCACCAAACCGCCACGGGATGCCAGCTACCAGATCCCCATGATGGCCTTCACTCGGGCCGGGGACGGGCTGGATCTCGCCCGCCAGTTCGACCCGGTGCGCCAGCTCTACCAGATGGGCCAGGCCACAAGGCAGCTGCTGGCGGGGGACCTCACCCCCATCCGTGACCAACCCCTGCTCCACCCGGTGCTCGGGGAAGAGAAAGGCTTCGACCCCTCCCCCCTGGTGCCGCAGATCCGCGCCAGCTTCCGGCCCGATGCATTGCCCTGATCGATTGAGACACGAGGGACACAGATCCTTGCAACACTTCCGGCCCGATGCCCTGCCCTGATCCGCAGCGAACTAGCAGACGACAAAGAGGTCGCCCGGGCGACCTCTTTTTATGGGCGGGATGCGAGTACAGTGCCGCCTGCACCTCGCCATGTTCGTCCCGACCTGGGCTCTGCGACCCCTGACAGGTCATTTTTTTGTTTAGATATATCAAACGATAACTCATTATCGAATAGCAAAATTGAACAACTTTGCCGACCTTCAGGCCCCGTGCCCCCCATGTTCCCGCACCTTCTCCGGGCCGGGCCGCTTTTTCTCTCATTCCCGGCCAGCCCAGAACCATCGGGGCATTCGATACGTTCAGGCCTTGAGCCCCACTCACTTGCACCCACCTTTGCGCGTCACACCCAACAAAAAGCCGACCTCGGGGTCGGCTTGTGACGGGGCGTTTGGCCATGCAGGGCCGGGCACTGGCGGGCTAGATCACCACGGCGGTGCCGCTGATGCTGACCATCAGCATGCTGCCGTTCTGGCCCACCACCTCGTAGTCGATGTCGATGCCCACCACGGCGTTGGCCCCCAGCGCCTGGGCACGCTCCTTGAGCTCCTCGAAGGCGATCTCCCGGGCCCGGGCCAGCTCTTTTTCGTAGGCGCCGGAGCGACCGCCGATGATGTCGCGGATGCCGGCGAACAGATCCTTGAAGATGTTGGCGCCGAGGATGGCTTCGCCCACGACGATGCCGCGGTACTCGCGAATGGTCTTGCCTTCCAGGGTGGGGGTGGTTGAGAGGATCATGAGGTCTCCTGTGAGTTGGGCTGGGTGCGCGAAGCACCGTTGCCGTCATGGTAGCAAGGCGCTGGCCAAAGCATAAGCCCGGCGTGGTCAGGGGCTTCAAGCACAGCGCCCGCCAAGTTCATCAAGGAGCCATCCATAGGGCCTGTGTCATGCCACTTTCCCCCGCACAGCGACCTTGGGCACCGGTGCTGGGGAGAGGGCTTCCGGCCACGATGAAAGCGGGGCCTTGATGATGCAGACACGACGGCAGCTGCACCGGCCCTCTGCGTCTTCGCCCTGAACGGCGGCAGGCGCTGCCAGGAGCGACCCGCGTCGGCCATAAAAAAAGGAGAGGCAAGCCTCTAATGCCGATCAGTTAAGGATCCATTGACCGATCCTCAGGCTGTGTAAGAATCCGAAACTCCTTGTTGGGTTTCGGATTTTTTTATGCGTATCGACCAAGCTCTCGACTTCATTCACGCCTGTCCTCCCGGAAAGTTTGAGTCCCTGTCTGACCTGCTGTCACCTGTCCT
>NZ_PQLN01000138.1:0-8164 GCF_002919855.1 Aeromonas sp. ASNIH8
AACTATGACATTGGCTGATTAAAGGTCTATAAAAAGGTATGTTCTCATCCAATGACAAACATACCCTTCTATACAAGGCTGAACCAATAACTTCATATAAGTTCGATATTATGAGAATAAAGCTTCCCAAATGATTGATCATCAACATAACCCGCATGATCATTTTTACGCATATTTTTTATCTGACTCAGCACAGTAAAAAAGCACTCCTCACATAGATGCACCTCATATGCCGTACCATCATGTTTCGAACCATAACCCCATTTTGCAGTCAGGGCTCCAAACTGAGGATTATACAAATTTGGGTTCATATGTGGGATTGTGCTTTTATGGCATACGTCACACTGAATATCAGCTATAACCTCAACCTCTTTTGTGGTCATTATTTTCATCGAACACTCGCTATACATGTAGAGTAATGGACGAATAGCATTAACAAAAATGTCTCATGCCACCCTAAACAAAATTTATTATAGTCGAATGAATAAAAAAAGCAGCCTTACGGCTGCTTTCAATACCACTATAATTGTGGATTAGATCAGATAATCCTCTAAGGACTTTCCGCTAGCAACGCCCTCAGCGATGGCTTTCGGCATACGGCCCTGACCAGTCCAGGTTTTTTCCTGGCCATCTTCGTGATACTTGTACTTTGCGGGGCGCGGCGCTCGCTTGGACTTTTCCATTCCGTCAGCTTTCGACGGAGCAGCACTACCAACCAGTTCGCTGGGGTCAATCCCTGCGTTTTTCAGCATCTCGCTGAACTCCGCCAGCTTACGCAGACGTTCGGCGTTTTCTTCCTGATATCGGAGCTCAGCAGCCTCACGCTCTGTAAACACCTCATCAAATTTTGCCTTAATCTCGACCAACTGTTCGAATGGTAGTTCACGCAGAGCAGCCCGGAGACTACGAATATTCAGCAGTGTTTTGATAAAATCGTTCATGGATATCACGCCTAAAAAGTTATTTGTTTATCGCCTGGCATTATCGCCTAGCTGTAGTTTGGTGCCAATATTTTTCGATAAATTATTTGAGTTGCGCAGGGAGGGTATGTTTGTTCGTTCAATGTGTACTGTATGCAATCCTCTCACCGGAGATCGACCTTCAACGGGTTCCATTAGTTACTGCTAGACTAGTTTATTCATGCTGGCAGGGACCTGGTGATGACGACAATCATTCTGCTAATCGTAGCCCTCAGTACTCATGGGAGGTCCCATGAGATGCCATATGAGGTTTGTGATGCATTTATTGATGATGCAGTTCGGTATTCACAAATGGATAAAATACATCTTAAAACATTGCGCTCACAAGTTATGGCTGCGAAAGATCTAACGTTTTTTGAACGGTTGTTTTCGACGACATCAGACAAATTGCTCCGTGCCTATTCTACCCATAGCATCGAACAGGCTCGTGAGATGGCTTTTCGCGATATACGGCAGTGGGAGCTGTTGTTACTGGATATCGGTATTAAAATGCATGGACGACCCGCTAGCGAGTTGTGGAGCACGTATTATCTGGCTTGCCGAGAGACACTATTGTAATACCATCACTATCTAAGATGCCCCCTCGCTCGGGGCTGTTGTGGCACTACAATAGAGATACTCTAGGTATCAAACAGTGCATTTGCGGTGAAATGAAATCGAACTCAGTAGACCAACATCAGCCGTTGTCAGCTGACAACGGTCTGCATCAGCAGCTCATCTCGAAACCGTTCCCCGGTAATGTTAGAAATGGGATGATGTGAGCGCGATAAGGAGCAAGGCGTTTACGTTGGCCAGAATGGCTGTGCCACTTCGCCGGAATACGCACCGAAAGAGATGTTGAACCACAAGGTAGCCCCAAGCAAGGATTCTCACTTGAGGCTAACCGTAGTGACACTATGATTTTCCACGGTATTACCGGTCAGTCCTATATAGTTAGGCTCTCGGAAAGATTGAGCTCAATTAGAGCACACACTTAGTCCGTTTCGTTATTTAAGCTGCTCGATGTATTGCCGAACGCAATCGACAACAACATTCATTTTGCTCCGGTATTCGGAATGAATAAACTTCATGCTTATTACCTCTCCGGTGTCAATTGTTACATCAACATAGTTTGCAGAGGAGAGCTCTATTTTTTTAATTTCTTGGAAGCAAACCTCAGTATCGCTTCCTGCATGTCCATATGAGATAAGACCATTATCTAGTACAGCAAAACCTGAGCTACCACTCTTGAACAAAGTGGTATCAAAAAGCATCTGACAGTTATAGTGACCGGTTTTGTCACCCATCTTTTCTCCTTGTTTTGTGCCGATGAGGTCCATACCATGGACAATTCTCTTACCTTCACTGAGATATTCGACATAGGGGTAGAATATGTCATCAAAGTCGATGATTTTTTTTGGCTGATTATAGTTTTTTTCTACTACATCCTTGCTATCGCTAACTGACAAGGGCTGCTCATTATTCAAAGTGGGCAACTCGGAGTGTTCGAAAGAAATTGGATCTTGGATAAAAGCACGTTGTTGTATCAGCTGTAATACTTTAACCCGCATTATTTCATAGACGTAGTTTATAGCCGCTCGTTCACTTTGTTTCTGACGTTTATAGAGGTCTTTGATCACAATATTCTGATCTAACTCAGTGAATTTTTTAAAAACAAGAGCTGCCTCATTATCAGTTAGACCATGCTCATCACAGATTTCTGTGAAAGCATCATGAATGTAGTGCCTAAGCGCAAGGGAGTCATCATCGACAATTCCGTCGATAGCACCAGAAACGAGGAAGCGCATAATGCCGCTACCTAGGCTAGAGCCAACAACCCCGCCAAGTACGCCGCCTATTACCGTCCCAACTACTGGAATAACGCTTCCTAATGATGCTCCAGTAGAGGCACCAGACATAAAACCAGCCGTCCCACCCACAGCCTCGCCCGCTGAAGTGATTATTTTTTTGCTGAATTGACCACCAGATATACGGTCATTGAACAGGTCTGAGAAATGCTTTCTAGATGACCAACCCACGCCGACCGCAATACCAAGAGCAGTCCCTCGGAGGTACTTACTGGCAGCATTTTTGGCGGCCGCACCGCTCAGGCTACTGCCACTGACTGAATTAATTAGTTTGGCTGACAGTTCAGAACCAAGTTGCTTGGTGATCGCATTTGCACCAGCTTTAAATAATTTATCAGCTCCAGCCTTTTGTAACTGGGACACAAGCAGTGAATTCACATAGGTATCTGCGCCGACGCTTAAACTGACGTCAATGGCTGAACTTAATGCCGCCTTGTAATCTTTGCCATCCCATATTTCTTTGGCAAACGCCATGGTGGCCGATATACCCATCGTTGAACTGGAAGTAATAATTCCATTCACCGAGTCGAAGGCAAGACTTTCCAATGTGCCGAATTTCACGACCTTCTTGGCCTGTTCATAGCTGAAGTGGCCTTTTTTAATCAAACTATCCGCATCATAGCCAGGAGGAATCCCCTCAATCTCACCATTCAAAATTCGCTCATTAAGCAGTAATTTGGCTTTATCGTATTGATCACTTGGTACTTCAATCGACATTGGCTTCCCATCAGGATTTCTGTACCGCCAACGTTTATTTTCGATAGCAGCACTTACCGTTGCGCTGGGAGTTTGGTAGTATTTAGTTTGATAATAGGTGCCATTAACCAACCGATCTGGCCCATCCTTCATGTTATCGTCACCGACGATCTGAGCATCCTTCATCAATAAATGGTCAGCCAAGTTATTTATTTTTTCTGCCGCAAACCCATGCCCCTGTGAACCTTGTAACTTTATATTCTCGCTGTACAGAAGAGATGTTTCACTTCGAATTAATGCCCCATGACCATCTACGCATTCCTTTTCCGCTTCGGTATCTTTAACATTGTTCATTTAATAACCCCATAGAGACCCTAGTGAATATGCAAAGCTATACCAAGTATCTATGCAACTCACAATAGGGGCTGGCAATTAATGACAGCCCAGCGGCTTATGCCACTGAAATTGATGACGATCGTCGCCTCTCCGAACAGGAGACCTTCAAAGGCTTTCTGGAGAAACTGTGCGAACTGGATGGGCATAAGCAGATCGAACAACTGGTCTGGCAGGAGTTCTCGGGCAGTATCCGCATGCTGCTGGACACCCCTTTTGTGCTGCAAAGCTTCTGGGATTATCACAGCGGCAAGATAAGCGAAGCCCAGTGGAAAGATCGGCTGGCACAGGACAAGAAGATGGCGACCCTGGCACTCGCCAGCGGCAATACCCCGCAGTTGCTGGGTGTGGTGTTTAATCGCCTGTATACCTTACGCAACCAGTTGATCCATGGCGGTGCGACCTGGAACAGCTCGGTCAATCGCAAACAACTGAAGGATTGCGCCAACCTGCTCGGTAAACTGGTGCCGGTGATCATCGAGTTGATGATGGCCCATCCCGATACCCTGTGGGGGGATGCCTGTTATCCGGTGGTGGAAATGACAGGTTAATTCGTCACTAAGGGGTTATGGATCTCATCTTGATCAGCTAGGTAAAAGGCTCCCGCCAACATGCCATAGACAATGCAAATCCGGATATCTGCGCCTAGTAACACACCAAGCAGGGCTTCTCCATCTCGCAATGTGTCGCTATGCCAGAAACACCAGAGCGCAGCTTCGACCACATCGAGCCAATTACTTCGGCCAAGTTGATTACGTGATTTTCGGCGCCAGCTCCCCCTCATCACAGCGCCGGTGTTGGGGGACTTGGCGGCCAGTGCTCTCTGCTCCATGGCACTAAGGGTGAGTCCGTCAAGCTTGGCCTGTGCACTACCACGGCTTCCCCTCAACAGCTTGTCGAGTAGCAATGCCAATAACCGCATAGCATCACCACATGCAAGAGTAGTATCGTCATCCAGTAATGCAGCTGCGCCTGACATTAGTTGCTCCCGCCCTTGATAGATGGGCAGAACCGTACGATCCAACCGATACCGATCAATATGCAAAGCCAAACGTACTAATCTGCGCAACTCAGTACAAGGAAGCGATCCCCCGGTTTCCTTTAATAACACAGCATCATACCTGTTCTGTTCTTCTGCAATCACGGCTACAAGTTCGCCGACGTGCTTGGCCGGCAACAGGCAACAGATCCCCTTGATCAGTGGCATTGCCGCCTGACCCAATATCAGCGTTGAATTCATAGAACCTCAGTAACGATGGCGTTTGAAATGAGTAATGCTGTTGCTGACGGTAACGATCGCCCCCTTGGCAGGTCTGGTAGTGGCAATGCTGGCATTTGCATTTTTGGGTATCAGATCACCCCCTGCTTGCAGCCCACCTAGCACTGTGTGCTCTACATAAAGCCACTTGTCGCTTTGGTAATAATTGGAGTTGCTAGATATGAGCAAGGTGCCGTTGGCTGTGACGCCATCCCCTCCCAATAGCAAAAGACTTGGAATTGGTAGGTGATAACCAGCTTGCCATGCATGACCTACTCCCCTGACACCCCTTTATATGGACTCATTATATGTAGCCTGTATACTCATGCCGATACTGGTTACATAAACATGTCGCATTTTGGAGCACGTATGGCACCCAAAGAGCTCACCTGGGATCAAACCCTGCGTTTTCGTCTGCTGGAAATCGTGTTGCAGTGGGAAGGACGGCTGACCACCAATCATTTGATGACCGCCTTCAATATCGGCCGCCAACAGGCGTCACGGGATATCAACCACTACCTGACACACTACTCACCGGAAGGGTTGGTCTATGACAGAAGCCTGAAGGGATACAAACCCACAGAGCGCTTTGTGCCGCGCTTTAGTGAGGGAAAAGTAGATGAGTACCTGATGCTGCTACACCGTGAAAAGCAGCACCAGCGACAACATGAAGCGGGCCTGTTGACACTTCCGCTGATGGATCTGCGCTACGGCCATATCGAGATCCTAGATGTGCCAAACCGCCATATCGACCCCAGGATTGTGCGCGGTTTGGTGCAGGCGGCCCGTGGCCAGCTGCGGGTCGATGTCGACTACGTATCCCTCAGTTCAGAGGAGCAGAGTGGCCGTAATATAGTGCCCCACACTCTGGTCTATGATGGGATCCGCTGGCACGTACGCGCCTACTGCGAGAAGAAGGGGGAATATCTGGACTTTGTGATGAGTCGTTTTCGGGGCGAACCGGATCTGCTGGATGCCTCCCCCCACGGCCGGGATCAAGATCTGGAGTGGAACACCCAGGTGACCGCTGTAGTCGTTCCCAACCCAGGCCTCAGCGAGGGACAGCAGGCCATCATTGCCAGAGACTATGCCATGACTGGGAACCAGCTGTTGATCAGTCAACGGATCCCCTTGGTCCATTACGCATTAGAGCGGATGCAAGTGAGCTATAGCGGTGAACACCAACAACATCCCCTGCTCTACCCGCTGGTACTGGCCAACCGGGAGGAGCTAATTGAACAAGGCTGTACCTTCAAGCTCAAGAATGCGGATTTGATCAATCTCGTGGTCAACTAAAATCGCCACCAAGTTCTAGGACAAGGGGCAGTCCAAGTTTCCACTGAGCGGTACCATGACCTAATGTCAGTCAGCTAAGCCTGACTGACATTGTTTTACTGACTGTTTCACCACCCTGAAAATCCCGCCCCTAACAAGCTCGATTGTCGGCTGACAACGGGCTGATCTGCACCAGAGCACCCAATGGCTCGAACTGCTACAGGTATCGTGAAATGGAATGCTGGCCCAGGCAAACATCGATTGTCGGCTGACAACGGGCTGATCTGCACCAGAAAACCCGCTGGCCGGAACTGCTACAGGTATCGTGAAATGGAATGCTGGCCCAGGCAAACATCGATTGTCGGCTGACAACGGGCTGATCTGCACCAGAGTACCCGCTGGCCGGTACTGCTACAGGTAGCGTGAAATGAAAATCCCGCCCCTAACAAGCTCGATTGTCGGCTGACAACGGGCTGATCTGCACCAGAAAACCCGCTGGCCGGAACTGCTACAGGTATCGTGAAATGGAAATCTGACCCCAGCGAACTCGATTGTCGGCTGACAACAGGGTTATCTGCACCAGACCCCAGCAGGCAGGAATAGCTATAGGTATCGTGAAATCGAATTATGACCCTGGCAGGCAGCGATTGTCGGCTGACAACAGGGTTATCTGTGCCAGACCCCAGCAGGCAGGAATAGCTATAGGTATCGTGAAATGGAACTCAGCCCTTGGCAAACATCGATTGTCAGCTGACAACGGACCAATCTTCGCCTGAGTACCCGAGGGCAGAACAGCTACAGGTATCGTGAAATGGAACTCAGCCCCTGGCAAACATCGATTGTCGGCTGACAACGGGCTGATCTGCACCAGAGAACCCGCTGGCCCGAACTGCTACAGGTATCGTGAAATGGAATTCCGCCCCTGGCAAACATCGATTGTCGGCTGACAACGAGGTGATCTGCACCAGAGCACCCGCTGGCCCGAACTGCTACAGGTATCGTGAAATGGAATTCCGCCCCTGGCAAACATCGATTGTCGGCTGACAACGGGCTGATCTGCACCAGAAAACCCGCTGGCCGGAACTGCTACAGGTATCGTGAAATGGAATGCTGGCCCAGGCAAACATCGATTGTCGGCTGACAACGGGCTGATCTGCACCAGAGTACCCGCTGGCCGGTACTGCTACAGGTAGCGTGAAATGAAAATCCCGCCCCTAACAAGCTCGATTGTCGGCTGACAACGGGCTGATCTGCACCAGAAAACCCGCTGGCCGGAACTGCTACAGGTATCGTGAAATGGAAATCTGACCCAGGCAAACATCGATTGTCGGCTGACAACGGGCCGATCTGCATCAGAGTGCCCGCTGGCCCGAACTGCTACAGGTATCGTGAAATGGAATTTTGACCTTGGCAGATAGTGATTGTCGGCTGACAACGGGGTCAACGGGCCGATCTGCACCTGAGTACCCGTTGGCCCGAACAGCTACAGGTATCGTGAAATGGAATTCTGACCCTGGCAGGCAGCGATTGTCGGCTGACAACGGGGTCAGCGGGCCGATCTGCACCTGAGTACCCGTTGGCCCGAACAGCTACAGGTATCGTGAAATGGAATTTTGACCTTGGCAGATAGTGATTGTCGGCTGACAACGGGGTCAACGGGCCGATCTGCACCTGAGTACCCGTTGGCCCGAACAGCTACAGGTATCGTGAAATGG
>NZ_PQLN01000139.1:0-7948 GCF_002919855.1 Aeromonas sp. ASNIH8
GCTCTTACTTTGCGGGCTCTTGCGGCGGAGCACCGTTGGAGGTGATCAAGCAATACATTCAAAACCAGCGGGGCTGACGCCCCGGCGAAATTCCCCTCCCACCTACGTCGGAGGGAGTCCCCTTTCGCATTTAATATGGCGCGCGCTGGCGGACGAGATGTCCACTGGCTCTTCTCTCTCACACAAGGAAAACGGTCATGTCCGAACTGACGCTCTATCTTGCCCCGGGTACCTGTGCCATGGCGGTACGCATCGCTCTGGTGGAGGCCGGTGCCCCTCACCTTGTCAAGCGCCTGGATCTGGCCGCTGGTGAACAGCGCAGCCCCGACTACCTCGCCATCAATCCCAAGGGGCGAGTCCCGGCACTGGTGACGGAGCATGGCGTGCTGACCGAAACACCGGCTCTGCTGCTCTACGTGGCCCAGCGTTTTCCTAACGCCGGGCTGGCCCCATTGGATGACCCCTTCCTCCTGGCCAGGATCCAGGAGGTACACAGTTTCCTCGTCTCCACCGTCCATGTCGCCCATGCCCATGGACGCCGTCCCGGCCGCTGGGCCGACGATGAACAGGCCATGGCTGCCATGCAGGCCAAGATGCCCCAGAACATGCGCGATGGCTTTGACCAGATTGAGCGCCACTATCTGGCCGGCCCCTGGGTACTGGGGGAGCGCTTTAGCCTGGCCGACATCTACCTCTTCGTGATTGCAGGCTGGCTCGAGAGCGACGGGGTTGCCATCAGCGAGTTTCCCAAGGTGGCGGATCACTATCAGCGCATGCTGGCCCGCCCCGCAGTGCAGGCGGCGCTCGCCCTCTGATCTCCTCGCGCCGGGTACGCCTTTTTGTGCGGGCAACATCCGGCGACGCCTCTCAGACGGGGTGCTCTTATGGCACCCGTTTCTTCTGAAATTGCCCTGTCACTGAGATCGTTTTCACATTTTCGTCATCACTGCCTAGACCCGTTAACGGTTAACACCTATCTTTCGCCCTAATGACGCAACCGGTTGCGTAACCGATTGCCCAACTCAATATTCATATGCGGTCCCATGCCGCCGAGGTGCTGTATGAAACGAGGCAAGCTGCTCAATGCTCCCTTAAGCGCGCTGGTCGCGCAGATGGGCCACACCGACGAGATCACCGTCTGCGACGCTGGCCTGCCCATTCCGGCAGGCCCCGAGCGCATCGATCTGGCGCTGATGGCGGGCACCCCCAGCCTTGAAACCGTACTGACCGCCCTACTCACCGACCTGGTGGTGGAGAAGGTGATCATGGCAAGCGAGATCAAGCAGATCAGTCCCGCCGCCCATCAGGCGCTGGTGGATCAGCTGGAGGTCCACGCAGCCGCCCAGGGCAAGCCCATCACCATCGAGTACTGCCTGCACGAAGCGTTCAAGGCTCGCTCCTGCCAGAGCAAGGCTATCGTGCGCAGCGGCGAGGTGACTCCCTACGCCAACCTGATCCTCTGCGCCGGTGTGGCGTTCTGAATTCTTCAAAGAAGGCCTCTTCAAGGAAGCTGCAAATGAGCACAACCTCCCCCCTATCACCCATTCTGGAGCTGACCGGGATCGTCAAGACCTTCCCCGGGGTACGCGCCCTCGACGAAGCGGGTCTTCGGGTCTATTCGGGCCAGGTGATGGCCCTGCTCGGCGAAAATGGCGCTGGCAAGTCGACCCTGATGAAGGTGCTGACCGGCATCTACCAGGCCGATGCGGGCTACATCAACTATCGCGGCCAGCCGGTGCACTTCAAGGGCCCCCGCGACTCTCAGGATCAGGGGATCAGCATCATCCACCAGGAGCTGAACCTGCTGCCGGAATTGTCGATTGCCGCCAATATCTTCCTCGGCCGCGAACCGCGCACCCGTTTTGGCAGCATCGACCACAAGCAGTTGCGTGAGCGTGCCAGCGGTCTGCTGGCGCGACTTGGCGTCAAGCACGGCCCGGATACCCGACTCGGGGATCTCTCCATCGGTGAACAGCAGATGGTAGAGATCGCCAAGGCGCTGTCGTTCGATGCCAGCGTCATCATCATGGACGAGCCCACCGATGCGCTGACCGACACCGAGACCGAGCAGCTCTTCACCGTCATTCGTGAACTGCGCGAGCAGGGCTGCGGCATTGTCTACATCTCCCACCGCCTGAAAGAGATCTTCGAGATCTGCGATCGGGTCACCGTGCTGCGGGATGGCAAGTGGATCGGCGAGCAGGCGGTGAGCGATCTCGATGAAGACAGGATCATCGAGATGATGGTGGGCCGCCGGCTGGAAGAGCAGTACCCACGTCTTGAGCGCGAGCTTGGCCCGGTTAGCCTGCAGGTGAACGATCTGGCTGGTCCCGGCGTGCGCGGGGTGAGCTTCTCCCTGCGTCAGGGGGAAATTCTGGGCTTTAGCGGCCTGATGGGCTCCGGCCGCACCGAGCTGATGAAGCTCATCTACGGTGCCAGCCCCATCAGCGCTTGCCAGGTGACGGTGGATGGCCACGCCCTGGTACCCAGAAGCCCGGCCGATGGTCTGGCCGCTGGTATCGCCTATATCTCCGAGGATCGCAAGGGCGACGGCCTGGTGCTGGAGCTGTCGGTGCGCGAAAACATGAGCCTGTGCGCCCTCGGCGAGTTCATTCGTGGCGGTAAGATTGACGGCAAGGCCGAGCGCCAGGCGGTAGGGGACTATGTGCGTTTGTTCAACATCAAGACCCCGAGTCAGGATCAGCTGATCAAGCTCCTCTCCGGCGGCAACCAGCAGAAGGTGGCCATCGCCAAGGGGCTGCTGACCCGGCCCAAGGTGCTGATCCTGGATGAGCCGACCCGCGGCGTCGATGTCGGCGCCAAGAAGGAGATCTATCAGCTCATCAACCAGTTCAAGAAGGAGGGGATGAGCATCATCCTGGTCTCCTCCGAAATGCCGGAAGTGCTCGGCATGAGTGATCGCATTATGGTGATGCACGAAGGGCGCATCAGCGCAGAATTCAACACCCGCGATGCCAATCAGGAGAAGCTGATGGCAGCGGCAGTCGGTAAACAGTGGCAAGCAGAGCAAGAGGCAGCACAATGACAACCCAAACCCTTTCCCGCCGCGGCGTCATGAGCAAGGCCTGGTGGATCGAGAACAAGTCCCTGGTCGCGCTGCTGGTGCTGATCGGCGTGGTCTCCTTCCTGAGCCCCAACTTCTTCACCGCCGACAACCTGCTCAACATCCTGCGCCAGACATCGGTCAACGCCATCATGGCGGTCGGCATGACGCTGGTCATCCTCACCGCCGGCATCGATCTGTCGGTCGGCTCGGTACTGGCCCTGTGCGGCGCCCTGGCCGCCACCATGGTGGCCATGGAGCTGCCCATCGGCCTGGTGATCCCCCTCACCCTGGGGGCCGGCGCCCTGCTTGGCAGCATCAGCGGCCTCATCATCGCCAAGGGCAAGGTACAGGCCTTCATCGCCACCCTGGTCACCATGACCGCCCTGCGCGGCGTCACCATGGTCTACACCGAGGGGCGCCCCATTTCCACCGGCTTCAGTGACGGCGCCGATCACTTCGCCTGGCTCGGGACCGGCTACCTGCTGGGTCTGCCGGTGCCCATCTGGCTGATGGCCATCGTCTTCCTGCTGGCCTGGTACCTGCTCAACCACACTCGCCTGGGCCGCCACATCTATGCCCTCGGCGGCAACGAATCGGCCACCCGCCTCTCTGGTATCAATGTGGATCGGGTCAAGCTCGCGGTGTATGGTCTGTGCGGCATGCTGTCGGCACTGGCCGGGCTCATCGTCACATCCCGCCTCTCCTCCGCCCAGCCCACAGCCGGCATGGGGTACGAGCTGGATGCCATCGCCGCCGTGGTGCTGGGGGGCACCAGCCTGATGGGGGGCAAGGGCCGTATCATGGGTACCCTGATCGGTGCCCTCATCATCGGCTTCCTCAACAATGCCCTCAACCTGCTCGACGTCAGCTCCTATTACCAGATGATCGCCAAGGCCAGCGTGATTTTGCTTGCCGTGATGATCGATAACAAAAGCAACCGTTAACAAGCCACGCCACACACAAGGAATGAAATGATGAAAAAGCTCAATACCCTGCTCGCTGCCGCCATCATGTCCGTGCTGGGCACCGCCCAGGCCGCGGATCACACCCTGGCGATGGTGGTCTCCACCCTCAACAACCCCTTCTTCGTCACCATGAAGGAGGGGGCCGAAGCCAAGGCCAAGGAGCTTGGCTACAAGCTGGTGGTGCTGGACTCCCAGAACGACCCGGCCAAGGAGCTCTCCAACGTGGAAGATCTCGCCGTGCGCAAGGTCAACGCCATCCTGATCAACCCGACCGACTCCGAAGCCGTGGGCAACGCCATTCGCCTGGCCAACAAGGCGAACATCCCGGTGCTGACCCTGGACCGCGGCGCAGCCCAGGGTGACGTCAAGGCCCACATCGCCTCCGACAACGTGGCCGGTGGCAAGCTGGCTGGCGACTTCATCGCCGAGAAGCTGGGCAGCGGTGCCAAGGTGATCCAGCTGGAAGGGATCGCAGGTACCTCCGCCGCCCGTGATCGCGGCGAAGGCTTCGCCCTGGCGGTCACCGCCAACAAACTGCAGGTGCTGGCCTCCCAACCCGCCGACTTTGACCGCACCAAGGGTCTGAACGTCATGGAGAACCTGCTGGCCGCCCATCCGACCGTGCAGGCAGTGTTCGCCCAGAACGACGAGATGGCGCTGGGTGCCATCCGCGCCGTGCAGGCCGCTGGCAAAGAGGTGATGATCGTGGGCTTTGACGGCACCGACGATGGCAAAGCCGCCGTGGCCAAGGGTAAACTGGCCGCCACCGTGGCCCAGCAGCCTGCCCTCATCGGCGCCATCGGCGTGGAAACCGCCGACAAGGTGCTCAAGGGTCAACCGGTGGAAAAATCCATCCCGGTACCGCTGCAAATCGTCAACAAGTAAGTTGTTGGGGGGAGGTTCGCCTCCCCTCTCTTTTTCCGCCAGTGCCGCCTGGTCTGGGCCCACCCAGACCAGGATGTACTCAACCAAGGGTGATAGGAATGAATCGTCTCGTAGTCCTCGGCAGCGTGAATGCGGATCATGTGCTGCGCGTCCCCCACTTTCCCCGCCCCGGTGAAACCCTGACCGGCCACAGCTATCAGGTCGTTCCCGGCGGCAAGGGCGCCAATCAGGCGGTGGCCGCCGCCCGCCTCGGCGCCCCTGTCTCCTTCATCGCCCGCATCGGTGATGATGCCATCGGCCACCAGATGAAAACCGGGTTTGCCAACGACGGCATCGATGTCAGCGCCGTCGAACTCGACCCCAGGCTCCCCACCGGCATCGCCATCATCTATGTGAGCGACGAGGGGGAGAACAGCATCGGCATCTCCGCCGAAGCCAATGGCGCCCTCACCCCGGCCGTAGTGCAAGGTCACGAGGCAATGATCGCCGCCGCCCACACCCTGCTGCTGCAACTGGAAGTGCCGCTGGAGAGCGTGCAGGAAGCGGCCCGTCTGGCTCGTGCCCACGGCACCCGGGTGGTGCTCAACCCCGCCCCCGCGCGCCCGCTCTCAAGGGATCTGCTGGCGCTGGTGGACCTCATCACCCCCAACCAGACCGAGGCCGAGCTGCTGACCGGCGTCAAGGTGACGGACGAAGCGAGCGCCCGGGAGGCTGCCACCCGCTTCCACCAGATGGGCATCGGTGAGGTGATGATCACCCTGGGGTCTCAAGGGGTCTATTGCAGCAAGGGGCAGAAACAGGCGCTCATGCCGGGTTTTCGGGTCAAGGCGGTGGATACCACGGCTGCCGGGGATACCTTCAACGGCGCCTTCCTGGCGGCCGAGCTCGCCGGCGCCGACTTTGACGCAGCCGTACGCTTTGCCCACGGGGCGGCGGCACTCTCCGTCACCCGGTTTGGTGCCCAGAGCTCCATCCCGAGCAAGCAGGAGGTCGATGCTTTCCTCCTTGAACAGACTGCGCAGGGGCACTGATGGCCAATATCAAGGAGGTGGCTGCGCTGGCGGGAGTGTCGACCACCACCGTTTCCCACGTCATCAACGAGACCCGCTTCGTGGCCGAAGAGACCCGGGAGCGGGTCTTCGCCGCCATGCGCGATCTCAACTATGCCCCGAGCCTGGTGGCCCGCAGCCTCAAGGTAAAGGAGACCAACAGCATCGGCATGCTGGTTACCACCTCCAGCAACCCCTTCTTCGCCGAGGTGGTGCGCGGGGTGGAGCGCTACTGCTTCGAGCAGGGTTACAACCTGATGCTGGGCAACACCGAAGGACAGGCCGAGACGGCGCTCTCCTACCTCAAGATGATGCTCAGGAAACGGGTCGACGGCCTGCTCATCATGTGCAGTGAAGGGCAGCAGGAGGTGTTCAACCAGCTCGACTGGCTCAAGAGCCTGCCGGTCGTGGTGATGGACTGGGGCATGGAGAATGGCGAGGTGGATCTCATCGCCGACAACTCCCATCGTGGAGGCTACCTGGCAACCCGCCATCTGCTGGGGCTGGGTCACACTGCCATCGGTTGCATCACGGGCCCCCACAGCCGCGCCCCGGCCAACCAGCGCCAGGCGGGTTTCGAGCAAGCGATGCAGGAGGCCGGGCTCACCGTCAATCCGGGCTGGATCCAGGAGGGAGACTTTGACTGCGCCAGCGGCGCCGCCGCCATGACCCGCCTGCTGGCGCTGCCAGAGCGTCCCACCGCGCTGTTTGTCTGCAACGACATGATGGCCATGGGGGTCATCAGTGCCGCCCATCAGGCAGGGCTGGTGATCCCCCGCGATCTCTCCATCGTCGGCTATGACAACGTGGCGCTGGCCCAGTTCATGTCCCCCCCGCTCACCACGGTCAATCAACCGAAAGAGGAGCTGGGCCGCCTCGCCGTCACCCGGCTGCTGGCGCGCATCAACGGCGAGCCCATCGCAAACCGCATGATCACCGTGGATCCGGACCTGGTGATCAGACACTCCTGCGCTCCCTTTTCCTCACCGGACAGCAAACCAGTTTAAGTGCCAGCAAGCAGCAGAAGGGCGGCCATGAGCCGCTCTTCTGTGTATTGTCTCCTTGGCATCGGCCCCGAGACTGCACAAGCCACCACTCAACTCAGCTTGAGATCATCCTCTTGCTGCGCCTCTCCCAGGGGAGCCAGGCGCAGCAGCCCCAGCGCCGTTGCCAACGGCTGGAGCAGCGCCTCGTACCCGGAGGGTGCTGGCAGCCAGTAGCGAATTGGCCAGCCCGCTTGCAGCAGTTCGGGGGCGCAGCTGCCAAGCTCGCTCAGCGCCAGCATGCAGCCACACTCGCGCATCTTCTCAAGCAGGGTGGCATCCGGTATCAGCGCAGGCAATGCCAGGATCAGTCTCCCCTGTGGCAAGGGGGGCAGGCTCGCCAGCAGAGGGGCCAGCTGGGCAGGCTGATGAAGCCTTACCAGCAAGGTGCCACTGCATGGCTCTTCTGTCAGCCATCGTGCCATCACGGGCCCAAGGACACAACGCTCTTGCATCCAGCCCACGTCACAGGGCTGCTGGCTCACCCGCCAGCGCAGGCTGACCGCCGTCACCGGCACGCCCTGCTCGTCTCTCATCGCCTCGCAGAGGGTCTCCAGGGGGGAAGGGGCGGCCCCCGCCAGCCATTCCCGCAATTGGTGCAGCTGCCGCTGGGCCATGTGGAGATCAGCCTTCATCGCACTCTGATACCACACCAGGGTGGTCCCCTCACGCTTGGCCTCGTTCAATGCCAATATGGCTTGCTCCAATAGCTCATCGGCATCCTCGCCACCCTCGCGCCTGGCCACTCCGAAGCGACACGCCAGATCAAAGCTGCTTTCCCGGGTCACAAACTCAAACTGCAACAGACTCACCTTGACATCCTCCCCCACCTTAGCGCTTCGCGTCACAGGAGGGGGATTCCCATTACTGGGTGATAGCTGCTCGCGCAGTACCGGGTTCCTGCTTCATCGGGCGGCCTGATTGCACCACGCCTCCACA